>NZ_JBHYUU010000141.1:0-22050 GCF_042749955.1 Kitasatospora sp. NPDC059462
CGTTGGAGCGGATGATGCGGGACGCGAAGATCACGCAGATCTACGAGGGCACCAACCAGATCCAGCGCATCGTCATGGCCCGCAACCTGCCGTAGCCCCGGCCGGAACGCACCGGAGCCCCCGGCCGAAGCGATTCGGCCGGGGGCTCCTTCGTGCTCGTGCCGTGGCGTCAGGAGGCGGTGAACGCGATCTCGTTGAGCATGGGGCCGAGGACGGCGGAGCTCACGTTGCCCCAGCCGGACCAGGTGCCGCGGTCGTAGTCGCCGGTGGCGTTGTAGAGCAGGCCGCCCTCGGAGAGGGCGTAGACGTGGAGGCGGTTGCCGATGGTGACGGCGGAGACCCGCTTCACGTTGCCGACGTCGGGGCCGGTGGCGGCGGTGATGTCGCCCCAGCCGTTCCAGCGGCCGGCGGCGTAGTCGGCGCTGGCCTGGTGGATGCCGTCGCCGGCGGCGGCGATGATGTGCAGGGTGCTGCCGATGGAGGCGGCGGACAGGTCGGTGATGGGCTTGCCGGGCCGGCTGAGGATCGAGGTGGGGTCGCCGGTGTTCCAGGTGCCGCGGTCGTAGTTGCCGTCGGCGTCGTAGACGTGGCCGTTGGCGCCGAGCGCGACGACGTGCAGGGAGTTGCCGACGGTGGCGGCGGCGATGCGGGTGGCCTGGGGGAGGCCGGCGGCGGCGGTGACGTCGCCCCAGCGGGACCAGCTGCCGGTGTTCCAGTCGCCGGTGGCCTGCAGGACCCGGCCGCCGACGAGGGCGAGGACGTGGAGCTTGCGGCCCATCACGGCGGTGGCGATCTGGGCGGGGCCGCCGGGCAGCGGTCCGGCGGCGCCGTTGCCGGTGATCTCGCCCCAGGTGCTCCAGGTGCCGTCCGCCATGCGCCGGTCGGCGATGAAGACCCGGCCGTCGGCGGCGACCACGTTGTGGGCCACGCCGTCGGCGGTGGTGCCGATGGCGGTCGAGGTGACGGCGTACTCGGAGAACGGACGGCCGCCGGCGGGCACGGAGGTGAACGGTGCCCAGACCCCGTAGCCGTAGTGCGCGCCGCTGTTCATCAGTCCGGACGAGGTGGCGGCCAGGGCCTGCACCCGCTCACCGGGCTTGAGCACGGCGAGCGAGGGGGTGACGGTGACCTGGACGTCCTCGGTGACGGTCGTCTCGTGGGCCTGGTCCCGGGCGGTGAAGCTCACGGTGTAGGTGCCGGGCGCGGCGTAGCTGTGGGTGACGAAGTCCTCGCTCGTCGGTACGGCCTGCACCGTGCCGTCGCCGAAGTCGATCGTGCCGGGGGTGCGGACGTAGGGCGACATGGCCCTGAGCTTGAACTGGTAGGTGTACGGCCAGCCCACGTTGGTGGCGGTGAAGCCCGCGGAGAACGGGAAGTCCGGGTTCACCATGGCCGATCCGGTGGCCGGCTCGGCACGGCCGCCCGTGGCGTCGACGGCGACCGCGGTGATGCGGAAGTACTGGCTGGAGGAGCCGGGCAGGGTGTAGGTGTGCTGGACGACGGGGTCCGTCGTGCGCACGGGGTCGCTGCCGTCGCCGAAGTCGACGAGGTAGGCGGCCGGGGCGGTGCCCCAGGTGTTCTGGAAGCCGACCCGTGCCGCGACGGTGAACGGCGTCGGACCGGTCGGGGAGGGCACGTCCTTGCCGTTGACCTCCAGCATGGTCCGTCCGGACATGCCGCTGAGTTCGTGGGCGCCGCGGTCGCGGGTGCTGCCGCCGGTGTTGGCCACCTGCGGGTGGTCGATGGCGGGCTGGCCGGTCAGGTCGGTTCCGACACCGGGGGCGGTCGGGTCGGCGGAGTCGATCGCGCCGGCGGCGGCCACGGTCAGCTTGTTGAACGGGTTCATCGGGGTCGACGAGGAGTAGTCGATCGCCAGGTCGAGATCGTGCGCGCCCTGCCCGGTGGCGGTGGCGAACGCGGCCGGGGACGCGTAGCGGGTGCCGGCCCAGGCGTAGGGCCGCGCCCCGGTCGGGGCGTGCACGACGTTGTGGTCGACGCTCGCGGTCGGGGCGGCCTGGGCCGAGACGCCGATCCCGTCCTGGGGGGTGGTGCAGGACGTGCTCGACGGGGTCCCGTCGACCGCGATGTTGTTCTTCACCACGGCCCGGGGCGAGTCGCCGTCCACCCGGACGCCGCCGTAGCAGCTGAGCGCGAAGGTGTTGTTGGTGACGGCGAGGTCGGCCACGTCGGTGGCGGTGAGGCCGGTGCTCTGCGGGCGGTTGAAGTCGTTGCCGGTGACCAGGATGTCGTGGGCGCCGCTCTCGACGACCAGGCCGTACACCAGGTTGAACGAGTTGCGGCTGACCGTGATGTGGTCGCTGGCACCGACGATGCGCAGGGACTCGCGCTGGTCGGAGAACATGAACCGGTTCTGGTCGACGACCACCCGGGACGAGCGGTTGACCTGCAGGCCGTTCGCGGCGGAGCTGCGGAAGCCGCGGATCACGACGTCGTGCACATCGACGAGGGCGAAGGAGCTGGGCACCTTCGGACCGCCGACGCTCGGCATCCCGCTGTCGACGAACGGTGCGGTGTCGACGGACCCGCCGAGGAAGGTGATCGGCTTCTCCGGGGTGCCGGAGCGCTTGATCATGACCTGCTCGGGGTAGTCGGCCGGCCACACCAGGACGGTCTGCCCGGGCTCGACCACGTTGGCCGCGGCGGAGATGGTGCAGAACGGCTGGGCGACGGTGCCGGGCCCCTGGTCCGAGCAGTAGTAGACGTTCCTGTTGACGTGCAGCGTGGTCGCGGTGTCGGCCGGGGCGGCCGTCGCGGGTCCGGGCAGCCCGAGCGCGGCGGTGGCCGCCGCGACGGTCAGCCCGAGGGCATGACGCAGGCGCATATGAGTTCCCTCCCTGGATGAAGATCGCGCCGAGTATGGCAGGGCGGACCGACGATCGTTCGACCAGGGACGGACTGCTGGAGGTGCCGGAAGGGTGCTTTTGGAGGTTTCCTCTAAGGCTGGGCCGGTCGAATCGGTCGGCCGGCATCTCTGAACGGCCCTCATGTCCGTGGCAGTGTGGGCTTTGGAGTGAAGATCCGCCGCATTCATCGGTGCGGCGAGTTGTATCCACCTCACAATCTCCACCGAAGCCATGGAGCCATTTTCAATGGGTACTGACAACAACCGGCCCCGAGGTCTCGCCGCCGAACCGGTGGTGGTCACCGGTCTCGGGGCGACCACGCCGCTCGGCGGCGACGTCGCCTCCACCTGGGCCGGGATGCTGGCCGGGGACAACGGCATCCGGCCGATCGAGGCGGACTGGGCCGCCGGGCTCCCGATCCGGATCGCCGGCCGGCTCGCGGTCGACCCGTCCGAGGTCCTCGACCGGGTCCGGGCCCGGCGGCTCGACCGCTGCGAGCAGGTCGCGCTGATCGCCGCCCGGGAGGCCTGGGCCGACGCCGGTGCCCCCGAGGTCGACGGCGAGCGGCTGGCCGTGGTGATCGGCACCGGCACCGGCGGCGCGCTCACCATGCTCGGCCAGGACGACGTCCTGGAGGCCTCCGGCGTCCGGAAGGTCTCCCCGCACACCGTGCCGATGCTGATGGCGAACGGCCCGGCGGCCTGGGTCTCCATCGAACTCGGCGCCCGGGCCGGCGCGCACACCCCGGTGAGCGCCTGCGCGTCCGGCGCCGAGGCGATCGCGCTCGGCCTGGACCTCATCCGCCTCGGCCGGGCCGACGTGGTGGTGGCCGGCGGCGCCGAGGCGTGCATCTGCCCGCTGACGCTGGCCGGTTTCGCCCAGGCCAGGGCCCACTCGCTGCGCAACGACGAGCCCGGCCGCGCCTCCCGGCCCTTCGACACCGACCGGGACGGCTTCGTGATCGGCGAGGGCGCGGCCGTCGTCGTCCTGGAACGGGCCGGTTTCGCCGCCGCCCGCCGGGCCCGCGCCCACGCCGCCCTGGCCGGCGCCGCGGTCACCTCCGACGCCCACCACATCACCGCGGCCGCCGCCGAGGGCCAGGTCCGCGCGATGCGCCGGGCGGTCGCCGAGGCCGGGCTGTCGCCGCTGGACATCGCGCTCGTCCAGGCCCACGCCACCTCCACCCCGCTCGGCGACCTGGTCGAGGCCGAGTCGGTCACCACGGCGATCGGGGCCCACCCGGCGGTCACCGCCACCAAGTCGATGACCGGTCACCTCTTCGGCGCGGCGGGCGCGGTGGGCGCGCTCGCCGCCGTCCTCGCGCTGCGCGACGGCGTCGTCCCGCCGACCCGCAACCTGGAGCGGCAGGACCCGGCGGTCAAGCTGGACGTGGTCGTGGGCGCCGCGCGCCGGGGCCCGCTCGGGGCGGCGCTCACCAACGCCTTCGGCTTCGGCGGCCACAACGCCTCGCTGGTGTTCACCCCGGCCCCGTGAAAGACCGGAGGACCGGCGGGCGGACGCTCATTAGTCTGGCCGCCATGTCCACCCCGACGGAATCGTCCGGCGCCCCCGCCCTGCGGCTGGAGCCGGTCACCCCGAAGAACATCGACGCCGCCCTGGAGCTGAAGGTCCGTCCGGACCAGGAGCACCTGGTCGCCCCGGTGGCGACCTCGCTGGCCGAGGCGTACGCGTACGGCGAGACCGCCTGGCCGCGGCTGGTCTACGACGGCGAGCGGCTGGTCGGCTTCGTGATGGCGTTCTTCGACGTCGTCCTCGCGCCGGGCGAGCCGCCGCGCTCCGGCCTCTGGCGCCTCAACATCGCCGCCGGCGTCCAGGGCCGGGGCTACGGCCGCTTCGCCGTCGAGCAGGTCGCCGCCGAGGTCCGGCGCCGGGGCAGGACCCGGGTCTGCGTCACCTACGTGCCGGGGGAGGGCGGTCCGGCGGGTTTCTACGCCCGCCTCGGCTTCCGTCCGACGGGCGAGGTCAGCGGGGGCGAGGACGTCGCGGAGCTGGCGCTGTAGCCGGGGGTGAACGGGGGACGGGCGGCCCGGCCGTGGCCGGGCCGCCCGTCCGTCGCGCGGGTCGCGCCCGGTCTCAGTGGGTCAGGAGGAACCTGGTGCCCGGCACGCCCTGGACGGCGGCGCAGTCCAGGCCCGAGCCGGTGGCGCTGTAGGTCCAGCCGGCCGGGACGCTGCACGCCCACATGCCGTTGACCGGGATCCGCAGGTGGAAGGTGCTGGCGAGGGTGCCCGACGACTGGCTGCACGTGGTGCTGTGGCCGATGGAGTCGTAGGTGAAGCCCGGCGCGCCGGTACACGCGGTCAGGCCGTCGACGGGGGTGCGCAGGTGGAACTGCGGCGAGTTCCAGCTGCCGCCGCCGCTGCAGGCGCGGTTCATGGACACCCCGTCGTAGACGTAGCCGGCCGGCACGGAGCAGGCGTAGGTGCCGTCCAGGCCGGTGGTGGTCGTGGTGGTGGCGGAGGCGGTGGTCGCGGTGGCCGCGCCGGAGAGCAGCAGGGCCAGTGCGGCGAGGGCCGCGAGCAGGGCGGTCCGGAGGGTGCGGGCGGTGCGTGCGACGGACATGGTTCTCCTTCGGTGGAGGAGTTGCCGGTGGATGCACGGCGCCGGCGGGCTGCCGGCGGCGGTGATCGCGGGTGAGCGTTCACTGCCGCCGACGGTTCTAGCACGCACGGCGGGCCGGTGACCCGGTGGTCCGCCCCGGATTGATCGCTCCGCCGCCCGCCGTCTACGCGGCCCCGTGCGATCGCTCCGGTCCGCGTCAGCCGATCAGTGCCGCCGCGTCCTGCCGCGCCTGGCGCAGCCACTGCGCGCGCTCGGCGTCGGAGGAGTCGGTCACGGTGCGGAACACCCGTCTGCGAACGTCCGCCACCCCGACGTAGGGCAGCACGCACGCCGCCCAGATCCGCTCCAGCGGGTCCCCGAACTCCTCGCGCTCCCGGGCCGCGGGGGTGTCCGAGGTGTTCAGCACCAGCGCCCGCCCGGCCCGCAGCAGCCCGACGGGCTCCCCGTCGGCCGTCCCCAGCTTGTACGCGACGCCGGGCACCAGGACCCGCTGCACCCACCCGGTGAGCACGGCCGGCGGCATGCCCCACCAGTTCGGGTGCACCAGGACGAGCGCGTCCAGCGTCGCCACCTCGGCCCGGTGCAGCGCGAGCCGCTCGTCGCCCGCGGTGCCGCTCGCCGCCACCGTCCCCGTCTCCTCGGCGGTGAGCAGCGGGGAGAACCCCTCGGCGTACAGGTCGTGCGGGACGGCCTCGGCGCCCCGCGCGCGGAGCTCGTCCACCACGGCCCCGAACAGGGCGTGGTTGAAGCTCCCCGGCCTCGGATGCGCCAGATAGACCCCGACCCGCATCTTCACGACTTCCCCTTCCGCCCCTCCGGATCGGCCGATCCTAACCCCGGTAGGGTCGGTCGCCGTGACCACTGCCGAGCCCGGATTCCTCACCGCCGCCCGCACGTTCTACGACGCCGTCGCCGCCGACTACGCCGAGCGCTACGGCGGCGCGCTGGCCACCGCGACCTGGGACCGGGCCGTGCTCGCCGCCTTCGCCGAGCTGGTCGCCACGGCCGGCGGCGGCCCGGTCGCCGAACTCGGCTGCGGCCCGGGCCGGATCACCGGCCACCTGGCGGCCCTCGGCCTGGACGTCTCGGGCCTGGACCTCTCCCCGCGCATGGTCGAACTGGCCCGCGCCGCCCACCCGGAGATCCCCTTCCGGGTCGGCTCGCTGCTGGACCTGCCCTACGGCGACGGCGCGTTGTCCGGCGTCGTGGCCTGGTACTCGATCATCCACACCCCCGCCGAGCACCTCCCGCGGGCCTTCGCGGAGTTCCACCGCGTGCTGGCCCCGGGAGCCCCGGTCGTCCTGGCCTTCCAGGCCGGCGAGGGCGCCCTGCGCATCGAGGACCCCTTCGGCTACCCGGCCACCCTGGACTTCCGCCGCCAACGGCCCGCTGACGTGGAGCGGCTGGCCACCGAGGCCGGCCTGAAGGTCACCACCCGCCTCGTCCGCGAACCGGAGCCCGACGAGCGGACCCCGCAGGCCTACCTCCTCGCCCACCGGGCGGAGTAGGCGGGGGCGGGCCCGCCACCCGCCGCCCCGGGCGCGACGTTCCCCCGTCCTCCCCGGTCCCCGCGCCGTCGTCCCGGCCCGCGCACCGCCTCGCGCGGGACCGGATCCGTTGATCACCCATCGGCGGAGCGTGACCGGACGCCGGGGGGTGCCGCGCGCCGGGGCACCCGGCATGCCATGATCCCTGCATGGGTTCCAACGTTTTCTTCGACATCACCATCAACGACGAGCCGGCCGGCAAGATCGTCTTCACGCTCTTCGACGACATCGTCCCGAAGACCGCTCGCAACTTCCGCGAGCTGGCCACCGGCGAGCACGGTTTCGGCTACGAGGGCTCGTCCTTCCACCGCATCATCCCGGCGTTCATGCTGCAGGGTGGCGACTTCACCCGCGGTAACGGCACCGGCGGCAAGAGCATCTACGGCGAGAAGTTCGCGGACGAGAACTTCACGGTCAAGCACACCAAGCCGGGCCAGCTCTCCATGGCCAACGCGGGCAAGAACACCAACGGCTCGCAGTTCTTCATCACCACCATCGTGACCGACTGGCTGGACGGCAAGCACGTCGTCTTCGGCGAGGTCGTCGAGGGCATGGACCTCGTGAAGAAGATCGAGGACCTGGGCTCGCAGAGCGGCGCGCCCAAGGCCAAGGTCACCATCGCCAAGTCCGGCATCGTGGAGTAAGGGCTCGCCCCTTCGATCCGCATTCGGACGCGGCCCGCACACCTGCGCGGGCCGCGTCCGCGCGTTTTCCGGCGCCCCCCGCCCCCGTGGTGCGCGGGTCAGAGCGCCGCGGCCACCGCCGCCGCGACGAACAGCACCTGCATGGCGGTGCGCGCGGGCAGGGGGGTGACCGGCTTGCCGGCGAGGGTGAGGCCGCTCCTGGCGGCGTGCACGTTGGCGGGGAACATCGCGAGCATCAGCAGCGCGAGCCCGGTGGCGGCGTAGGGGGCGAGCGAGGGGAGGAGCAGGCCGGCGGCGCCGGCCAGTTCGAGGACGCCGGTCAGCGTGACGAGCAGCTCCGGGCGGGGCAGCGCGGGCGGGACCATCGCGACGAAGCCGCGGCGGAAGGCGGGCAGGAAGTGCGGCACGCCGGTGGTGACGAACATCAGCGCGAGCGCGCCGCGGACGGCCGGCTGCCAGCCGTCGAGGTCGGCGGTGCCGAGCCCGAGCAGGCGGAGGACGACGAAGCCGCCGAACAGGGCGATGAGCGGGGCCATGGGACCACTCCAATCTTGTCACTGGCAAGATTGACTCGGCCGGGTAATCTTGTCAATGCCTAGACGAGGAGAGGGAGCGGGATGGGGAAGGTCGAGAGCTACCACCACGGGAACCTGCGGCGGGCGGTGCTGGACGCCGCGCTGGCGGCGATCGAGGAGTCGGGGCCGTCGGCGTGGAGCCTGCGGGAGCTGGCGCGCCGGGCGGGGGTGTCGCACGCCGCGCCGGCGCACCACTTCGGGGACAAGGCGGGGGTGCTGACGGCGGTCGCGGCGGAGGGTTTCGAGCGGTTCGCGGACGCGCTGGAGCGGGCGGCGGGGGATCCGTACGGGTCGGGGGTGGCGTACGTGCGGTTCGCGGTGGAGCACCGGGCGTACTTCGAGGTGATGTTCCGGCCGGAGCTGTACCGGGCGGACGACCCGGAGCTGAACGCCGCCCGCGACCGGGCGGGAGCGGTGCTGGCGGCCAGCGGGCGGAAGCTCTCGCGGGGGGAGGCGGCCGACCGGGCGACGACGCTCGCCGCGTGGTCGGTGGCTCATGGATTCGCGAGCCTGTGGCTCAACGGGGCGCTGCCGGAGAGCCGGGGCGGGGCTGAGGTGGAGGAGCTGGCGCGGGAGGTGCTGGGCGTGGTGTTCGGGGGAGCGGAGTAGGAAGTCGGCGGGGCCGGCTTCCCGCTCCGCTCGGAGTCAGCGGACCTCGATGGTCACGGATTCGATGACGACCGGCTCCAGCGGGCGGTCGCCCGGGCCGGTCGGGGTGGCGGCGATGGCGTCCACGACCTTCCGGCTGTCGGGGTCGGTGACCTCGCCGAAGATGGTGTGCTTGCGGTTGAGGTGCGGGGTGGCGCGGGTGGTGATGAAGAACTGGGAGCCGTTGGTGTTCGGGCCTGCGTTGGCCATGGCCAGGAGGTAGGGCTTGGTGAAGAACAGCTCGGGGTGGAACTCGTCGGCGAATGCGTAACCGGGGCCGCCGGTGCCGTCGCCGAGGGGGTCGCCGCCCTGGATCATGAAGGTGGGGATGACGCGGTGGAAGGTCGTCCCGTCGTAGAGCCGAGCGGTGGTCGGGGCCCCGGTCGAGGGGTCCGTCCACTCCCGCGAGCCCTCGGCGAGTTCGACGAAGTTGCGCACCGTGCGCGGGGTGTGGAACTGGAAGAGCTTGGCGGTGATGGAGCCGTGGTTGGTCGTGATGACGGCGTAGTGCTGCGAGCCCATGGCCTGGAGGCACCTTTCGGAGGGACGGTCGGACCAGCCCGATCCTGTCACGAGGGCCCCCGTCCACCCGTTCGTGAGCGCGCCGAACGGGGCTCGCGGCCCGGCGCCCGGTGGGGTCGCGCGCCCCGGAAAACCCGGTCGAACAGCCGGGTTCCGGTTGTTACGCTGAATGAATGTCACCGGTCAAGAAGTTCCAGGTCACCTTCGATTGCGCGCGGCCCACGGTTCTCGCCCGTTTCTGGTGCGAGGTGCTCGGATACACCGCCTCGCCGCCGGAGGGGTTCGCCACCTGGGACGACTTCGACCGCTCGGACGCGCCCGGCAAGGAGCCCCAGTACTTCGCCTGCGTCGATCCCACGGGCGAGGGCCCGCGCGTGCTCTTCCAGCTCGTCCCCGAGGGCAAGGTCGTCAAGAACCGCCTGCACCTCGACGTACGGGCCGGCACCGGGCTCGTCGGCGAGGAGCGGCTGGCCACGCTGAAGGCCGAGCGCGACCGGCTGGTGGCGCTCGGCGCGGTCTGCGAGCGCGTCATGGAGGCCGACGACGAGAACGAGTCGTGCATCGTGATGCAGGACATCGAGGGCAACGAGTTCTGCCTCGACTGAGCCGGCATCGCCCGAGCCGGCATCGCCCGGGCGGGTGGGCCTCGCCGCCGCTTCCGGCGTGCCCGCCCGCCGGCCCAACCCCCGTGCGGTACCCCTTCGGTGCACAGAGCCCCCGCACCGAAACGGGTACCCATGACCCTCCGCCGTCTGGCGCAGGCCGCCCTGGTCCTCGCCCTCGCCTGCCCCGCCTGGTCGGCCCCGACGACGCCGGCCGCCCCGGCCGCCCGGTCGGTCGTCCAGCCCCCGCTCCCGGTCGGGGAGCTCCCTGCCCAGGTCGAGCGCGCCTGCCGCATCTGGCTCGGCCTCGGCTGGCCCGCCAACCCCCGCCCGGTCGACTTCCGCCTCCCCGGTCCGGAGTTCATCCGTGGCGGCAACCCCTACGGCAACCGCAGCGGCGACCTCCCGGCCGGCGCCCCGTACCGCGAGTACGACGTCAACCCACGCCCGACGCCCACCACCCACCGCGACGCCGAGCGCCTGGTGCGCGACGAGGCCACCGACCGCACCTGGTACACCGCCGACCACTACGCCGACTTCCGTGAAGTCGCCGATGGCTGCTGACGTGCCCGACCCGCCCGGCGTGCCCGACGCGCCCCTCGGCCCGGCCCGGTGGGACCTGCTGCCGGGCCGTCCCTGGGCCGGGTTCGCCACCGGCACCCACCGGCTCCACCTCGTCCACGGCGACCGCTGCCGCACCCGGGCCGCCCTGTTCGCCGAGTGGGCCGGATCCCTCGCCTTCCCGGACTACTTCGGCCACAACTGGGACGCCTTCGAGGAGTGCCTCCACGACACCCTGCACCCGCCCGGCACCGCGACCGCCACCCGCCTCCTCGTGCTCGTCGCAGCCGCCGACGCCCTGCTCGCGGACGACCCCCCCGACCAACTCGCCGTCCTGCTGGCCGTCCTGGACGCGGCCGCCGCCACCGGCCCCCTCCGCGTCCAGTTCACCACCGCCCCACCCCGGGCGGACCGCACCCGGCACCGTCTCCGCACCGCCGCCCGCGCCATGTGACGGGGTGTCGACCGGCGCCGCGCAGGGCCCGGCGCGGGACGGGCCCCGCATCGCACGACGCGGGGCCCGTCCCGTCCTCCGTGCCCGCCGTCAGCCGGCGCTCCGCTGCTGGCGCAGGGAGATCCGGTTGCCGTCCGGGTCGGTGGCCTCGATGCGGATGCCGAACGCGTACTCCACCGGCTCGGGCGCGTCGAAGACGACCCCGCGCCCGCGCCAGATCTCGAAGTCCTTCCGCAGGTCGTCCGACTCCAGGACGACCGGACCGGGCACGCCCACGCCCTCCCGCCCGGCGGGCTGGCCGGCGGCCGCGGCGTGCGACCAGAGGATGATCTCGAACGGGTGGCCCGGGGCGCCGACGGTCAGGAAGCGCCCGTCGGGGCCCGGGTGGTCGATCCGCTTCTCCAGTCCCAGCTGCTCGGTGTAGAACCGCAGCGCGCGGTCCTGGTCGGTGACGAAGACCGTGACGTACATGACCCTGGTGAGCACGGTGCTGCCCTTTCCTCGACGGTGTCCTGCTGCTGCCTCCCTGACGGATCCCGGCCGCCCCTTGTGACAGCGGGCGGCACAGGAAGTCGGCCCGTCCGACTTCCTGCTCCGCGCCCGGGCCGTCGCGCCCGTCGTTGCCCTGCCCGGCGGCCCGTCCTCACTACCTTGAGCCGCACCGGCGGGGCCGCAACGGGGCGGCGCCGCCGCGAGCGAAAGGGAGATGGGCGCATGAAGCGACGCACCGCAACCGTGGTCGGGGCCTGGCTGGCGGCGGCCGCGCTGGCCGTCGCGGTCCCGGACACCGCGTACGCGGCCCACGGGGTGCTGATCATCGACGGGGCCGCGTTCCCGGAGCCGAGCGGCTGCCTCGCGCTCGGCGACTTCGCGCCCCCGGTGGTGGCCAACCTGACCGACTCGGGCGTGCAGGTGTGGACCGGGTCGGGCTGTACGGGTGGGATCGAGCACGTCATCGCCCCCGGCGAGGTCTACGCGCCGACCGCCGGGCGCAGCGTCTACGTCCCCTGACCCCCGCCCTGCCCGTCGCTGCGCGGGAAGCCGGCCCGTCCGACTTCCCGCGCCGAGGCCCGGTTCGACAACTTCAGTTACCAAAACGGCATTCGTTAACTATGGTTGTCATCATGACGAAGCCTCAGATCACTCCCGACGAGCAGGCCGAGCTGGCGCGGGCCCTTCTCGACGCCCTGAACCCGCTGGCCACCGCCGTCCGCGCCCGGGTGACCGGGCAGCCCGAGAGCCGCATGTGGGACGGCGACCCGGCCGACGTGGCGCTCACCGTGCTCGCCACCTGGAAGGTGGTCGACGCCGAGGTCAAGCGGCTGACCGAGATCGCGGCCGGTACCGCCGGCTCGTACGGCGCGAGCTACGAACAGCTGGGCGCCGCCTGGGGCATCACCCGCCAGGGCGCCCGCAAGAAGTGGCCGGACGCCGTCCCGCGCCCGTCGGCGGCCACCCCGGCCCCCGTCACCTTCGAGCTGTTCGGCGGCGAGGCCGAACTGACCCAGGACCCGGCCACCGGCCACTGGACCTGGGCCGCCCTGGCCGCCGACGGCTCCCGCGGCACCCCCGCTCCCGACGCCGCCCCGTGCACGAGCCGCGAGGAGGCGGCCGCCTACGCGGGCGCCCACCTCCGCGAGTTCGGCGCACCCCGGGCCTGAGCCCGGCGGGCCTGCCACCGCCCCGCACCCCGGCGGCAGGCCCGCTCGGTGCACCGCCCGAACCGCCGGCCGCTTCGCCCTGCCCCGCCACCCTGTGGTTCGTCCTGACCCTCGCCCGGGGTGGCCGGGAGAGGGGCTGAGTCCGGGGAACGAGGGGCCGGAGGGGTCGGGGTCCGCTTGGATGGCGGTGTGGACGAACTCGCGAAGAACCCCGAAGGCCTCACCGCCGCCCAGGTGGCGGCGTACCTCGACCGGATCGGCGCCGAGCGGCCCGGGCGGGCGGGCGCCGCCGAGCTGGCCCGGTTGCAGGAGGCCCACCTGGACGCCGTGCCGTTCGAGAACCTGAGCATCCACCTCGGCGAACCCGTGGTGCTCGAACCGGCCGCGCTGCTGGAGAAGATCGTCGACCGGCGGCGCGGCGGGTTCTGCTACGAACTCAACGGCGCCTTCGCCGCGTTGCTGAGCACCCTCGGCTACCGGGTCGACCTGCTGGCCGCCCGGGTCTTCGACGGCGCGAAGCCCGGGCCGCCGTTCGACCACCTCGCCCTGCGGGTGGCGGCGGACGGCCTCGATTGGCTGGTCGACGTGGGCTTCGGGCGGTTCGCCCGCCGGCCCCTGCTGCTCGACGACCGCGGCGAACAGCGGGACCCCGCAGGCGTGTTCACCATCCTCCCGAGCGGCACGGCCGACGATCTCGACGTCACCCTCGACGGCGAGCCGCAGTACCGGCTGGAGCGGCGCCCGCACCCGCTGGCCGACTTCGTGCCGACCTGCTGGTGGCAGGCCACGTCCCCCGACTCGCCCTTCGCCCGCGGGACCACCTGCTCGCGCCCCGCCCCGGACGGCGGCCGGATCACCCTCACCGGCGCCCGCGCCGGTGACAGCACCCGCCTGCTGCGCACCGCCCCCGACGGCACCCGCACCGAGGAGGTGCTGGCCCCGGACGCCGCCCTCGCCGCCTACCGCACCCACTTCGGCATCACCCTGGACCGCCTCCCCACCGCCCCCTGAACCCGGCGCCGGGACGGCCCGGCAAGGGGCGTTCCGCCCGAGCCGGCTAGAGCAGCCCGAGGTGGTCCAGGCCCAGGTAGGCCGGGCCGACGTCGGTCAGCAGGCCGCGGCGCAGCACGGTGGACCGGAACTCCGTGAGGTCCATCAGCACCACGTCGATGAACTCGTTGCGGTCGTGCGCGAGCCGGGCGGTGGGGGTGCAGCCGGTGGCGACGCAGGCGTGGCGCACGCCGTTGGAGTAGGCGTCGTGCCAGGTGGTGGCGACGAGTTCGACGTCGCCCCGGTAGCCGGTCTCCTCGGCGAGTTCGCGGGCGGCGGCGGCCTCGGGGGACTCGCCGGCGTCGACCACGCCGCCCGGCAGTTCGTACAGCACGGTCCGCGGGCCGGGCCGGAACTGCCTGGTCAGCACGATGCGCCGGTCCGGCGTCAGGGCCACGACCGCCGCGGCCGCGTACTCGTCGGCCAGGTGGTAGACCTCCTCCCGGCCGTCCGGCATCGCGAAGGTCACCCGGTCGGTGCCGCGTCCGTACGCGCGGTGGATCGGCTCCCGGTGGAGCTCCCGCCAGTGTGCGTCGACCATCGGAGCGGGCTCCTTCCACGGGGCGCGTTCCCGGCGCGCGAGTGTCGCCCGGGGCGCGCGGGGCGTCCTGTGCAGGCGCAGGATAGCCGCGCGCCGCCCCCTCCGGGGGGATTCGCCGGATCGACGGGCCGTGACCGGGGGTGCGCCGTATGCTGCGCGAGGCGCGGCCGGCCCGCCTCCCGGGTGGCCGTGGACCGTTCAACTCCGCATTCCGGCAAGGTGGTTCACCCATGAGGCAGAAGAGTCGGCGCAAGGACGACGGCGAGGTGACCTTCGAACGGATCGCCGTCCTCTCCTTCGAGCCGCAGGGCGAGCTCCGGGTCGACCGGGACGGCCGCGTCCTGCTGCTGAGCGAGCCCGCCAGCCCGACCCGCATCCCGGTGCGGATCGCCCGCGAGGGCATGACGATCAAGCACGTGGCGGGTTACTGGATCACCTGGGCCGAGTGGTTCGGCCCGGACGACATCCGCAACCACGCCCGCTGGGTCCCCGACGAGGAGTACGTCCGGCCGGACGAGGGCGGCCTCGACGGGCGGCTGGAGGTCACGGTGGCCGCGTACTGGGCGGTGGAGGTCGAGCCCCGCCGGGCGCGGCTGCGGACCAGCGAGGCCGTGGTCGCCTTCCCGCCGGGGGCGCGGCTGTGCGAACTCGTCCTGGAGCGCCCGCTGCCGCAGCACCCGGCCACCCTCGTCGTCCACCTGACGCGCGCCCGCTGGGCGGACGGGCGCGTCGGGCCGGTGATCCACCACGGCTTCGCGGGCGAGCGGGAGGGCGTCGCGGGGGAGGGCGGCGGACGGCGGGGCGAGCCGGTCCACCGGTACGCGGAGTGCGCCACCGGCCACCTCCCGGGCGTGGCCGTCCACTGAGCCCGGGGTGACGGACGGCATCAACAGCCGCGTCGCGCAGCAGCTCCGGCGGCCGCCCGACGCGATCCGCAGGGGCGCCTAGCCGTCGGCCCGGTGCGCCGGCGCCCGGGCCGGCCGGGTCGCCGCCCCGGCCCCCGCCGGCCACCCCGCCCGCAGGCCCACCCTGCGGGCGGGGGCGCCGGCCCAGACTTCGCCCGGCCCGGTCGAGCGGGTCAGGACGGCGTTGGCGCCCACGACCGTCCCCGCGCCGACGGTCAGCACCCCCTCCTTGCAGATCACCTTCGCCCCCGCGCACAGCACCGCGCCGTCCTCCACCACCACCCGCCGCATCGCGCTCCGCTCCTGCGGCACCCACGGGTCGGCCCGCCCGACGGTCACGCCGTTGTACAGCGTCACCCCGGCGCCGAGCGTGGTGTACGGGTGCAGCACGGTGCCGAAGCCCCGGTGGAAGACGACGAGCCCCGGCCCGATCTCGGCGGCGGCCGGCACCTCCATCCCGTACAACGCGAGCGCCTCCTGGACCAGGCGGCCCAGGAGGCGGTGACGGCGGCGGTAGATCAGCGCGGTGACGAGCGGCATCCACCCATTGTGCCGGGTGCGTCACGGCGGGTCACGTGAGGCGGCGGCTACTTCACGTCCGGCACGGCGGTGTCGTTCTTGAAGGCGTCGAAGACCTGCTTGGCCTTCGCGGTGTCCCACTTCACCGCCGACTCCCCGGTGTTGGTCTTGAAGTCCGGGTTGGCGATCGGCACGGTGATGCTCTTGCCGCTGCCGCCGTTGACGTCCTTCATGGCGAGGAACAGCGAGCCCAGGTCGGTCAGCCCGGCGTCGTCGTCGACGATCAGCGTGCCGAGGCCGGAGGAGACCAGCGGGTAGAAGGTGAAGGGGTTGAGCACGGTGGCCGGCGAGGCGGCCTGCTTGGCCAGCGCGCCGAGGAACTTCTGCTGGTTGCGCATCCGGCCGAGGTCCTGGTCGGCCATCTGGTGGCGCTGGCGGACGAAGGCCAGCGCCTGGGTGCCGTCGAGGTTCTGGCAGCCGGCCTTGAGGTCGAGCCCGGAGTCCTTGTCCTTGACGTCCTGCTCGATGCACATGTCCACGCCGCCGACCGAGTCGACGATGCCCACGAAGCCGGCGAAGCCGATCTCCGCGTAGTGGTCGATGCGGATGCCGGTGTTCGTCTCGACGGTCTGCGCGAGCAGCTTGCCGCCGCCCGCGGCGAAGGCCGAATTGATCTTCGCGGTGGTCGACTTGACGGGCTTTCCGTTCTCGCCGGTGTGCTCGGGGATCGGCACCCAGGAGTCGCGCGGGATGCTCATCAGGGTGTTCCCGTTGTCCCCGACGTGCAGGATCATCATCGAGTCGCTGCGCTTGCCGCCCGCGTGGCCGGTGTGCAGGTCCTCCTCCTGGGAGTCGGAGAGGCCGTTGCGGCTGTCGGAGCCGACGATCAGCCAGTTGGTGCCCTTGCCCGCGGCCGGCCGGCCGGGGTAGTCGGTGAGCACGTTCTCGTGGTTGAGCTTGGAGTCCGCCCAGAACCAGGTGGAGACGGCGGTGACCATCATGGCGATCAGCACGCCGAAGACGGACCACTTGACGATCCGGCGCCGGGGCCAGCGCGAGGAGCGGGCGGCGGGCGCCTGCGGCCCGCCGGGGGATATCGGGCCGCCGGGCCCGCCCGGGCCGCCCGGCCCGCCGGGACCGCCGCGCCCGCCCGGAGCGCCGGGACCGCCCGGAGTCCCCTGGGCGGGCACCCCGGGCCGCGCCGGCTGGCCGGCGCCGTAGCCCTGCGCGGGCCCGTACCCGGGCGCCTGCGGCTGCCGCGCCTGCTGGGGCGGCTGCGTCTGCGGCGGGGGCTGCCGGGGCGCCGGGGCGCCCGGCCCGCGCGGGTTCAGCGAGGCGGGCAGCGGCGGCTCGGCGCCGCCGCCACCACGCCCGTACGCCTGGCCACCGCCACCGTTGCCGCCGCCGTACGGGTTCCCGCCGCCGCCCGGGCGGCCCTCCTGCCACGTGTTCATGTGGGAGAGAATGCCCGACGCCGCGGCCGGTGACTCCCCCCGGGGCCCCCACCAGGGCCCTTGTAGCAGTTTTGATGCACGCGCCGGATCGTTCCGCGGCAAGGTCCCGGCGGGCGTGCGCCCCGCGCCCGCGTCCGCCGCGTTCCCGGCGGATCCGCCGGCCGTCCCGTCCCACCGTCCGTCTCACCTGGTGTTCGCCTGCCGGGACGATCCCTTGACCTCCCGGAACGCTGCGTGTTTGCATGACTGCCATGGATCAGCGATGGACTCTCACGCGTCGGCGGCACGTCGACCTTGTGCGTGTGTCCTGTGCGCTCTGTTGTGGCTGACGCGAGCCCGTCGAACCCCACCACCGTCCTGTTCCCCCCTTCTCGACGCTGCCCGCGCAGCGCGCTCACCGCTGCCCGCCGGTAGGCCGGTCCCCGTCCGCCCGGTCGGCGTCCTTCCTGCCGGGTGAGCGCCGTGCGCCGACCGAGCGCCGCCCCGCTTCCACCCCGAGGTGAACCCATGGCCACCGTCCTGTCCGTCTCCGGCTCCCCGTCCCCGACCTCCCGCACCACCCGCCTGCTGCGTCTGGTCGACGCACGGCTGGCGGAGCGCGGCCACCGCGTCGTCCCCTTCGAGGTGCGCAGCCTGCCCGCGCACGCCCTGCTCTCCGCCGACCTCTCGCACCCCGACCTGGCGGCCGCCCTGGAGCTCTTCGCCGAGGCCGACGGCGTGGTGATCGGCACCCCGGTCTACAAGGCCGCGTACTCGGGCCTGCTGAAGGCACTGCTGGACGTGCTGCCGCAGTACGCGCTGCGCGACAAGGCCGTCCTCCCGCTCGCCACCGGCGGCTCCACCGCGCACGTGCTGGCGGTGGACTACGCGCTGCGGCCGGTGCTCAGCTCGATGGGGGCCGACCACATCACCCAGGGCTGGTTCGTGCTGGACCGTCACATCACCGTCCGGGAGGACGGCACCACCGTGATAGAGCGCGAGACCGACGTGCTGCTGCGGCCCGTCGTGGACGCCTTCGCGGACGCCCTGGACCGCCGGGGCGCCCCCGCGCTGGCGTCCTGACCCGCGGCCGGCGCCCCGTGCGCCGGCCGCCGCGACCCCTCCAGGCCCCGCCCGGCCCGCGCCGGGCGGGGCCTCGTCGCGCGCGGACCCTGACGGGGGGTCCCCGGACCCCTAGGGGGAGGGCTCTGCCACCCCGTACAACTCCGGTTGGGCCGCTTCCTCCCGTCGGATGACGAGCGGCCGCGGCCCGGCTCCTAACGTGGTTCACATCCCCGCCCGTCCGAGGCGGACCCGGCGCTATCGGGTCCGGGTGCCCGGTTCACCGGGAGGGTGGGGCTAACTCCCGGTCGAAGACTCTCTCCTGCGCGATGTCGCCGGACGGGTGGCAAGGACGAGGCTGGGGGCGACGGGTGGGCCCACTTCTTAGGAGACGACAGTGACGACGGCAGCAGCAGCCGTGTACGACCCCCAGCTTCCCGGCGGTGCCACCGCCGTCGCCGCCTCGGCTCGTCAGGTGACCAAGTCCTACGGGTCCGGCGAGACCAGGGTCACCGCCCTGGACGCGGTCGACGTCGACATCCAGCGCGGCCGCTTCACCGCGATCATGGGCCCCTCGGGCTCCGGGAAGTCGACCCTGATGCACTGCCTGGCCGGTCTGGACACGGTGACCGAGGGGCGGATCTGGATCGGTGACACCGAGATCACCGGTCTGAAGGACAAGCAGCTCACCCGGCTGCGCCGGGACAAGATCGGCTTCATCTTCCAGGCGTTCAACCTCCTGCCGACGCTGAACGCGCTGGAGAACATCACGCTCCCGATGGACATCGCCGGCCGCAAGCCGGACCGGGCCTGGCTGGACCGGGTGGTGGAGACGGTCGGCCTCTCGGGCCGGCTCAAGCACCGCCCGACGCAGCTCTCCGGCGGTCAGCAGCAGCGCGTCGCGGTGGCCCGGGCGCTGGCCGCCCGCCCCGAGATCATCTTCGGTGACGAGCCCACCGGGAACCTCGACTCCCGCTCCGGCGCCGAGGTGCTCTCCTTCCTGCGCCGCAGCGTCGACGAGCTGGGCCAGACCATCGTGATGGTCACCCACGACCCGGTCGCCGCCGGCTACGCGGACCGCGTGCTCTTCCTCGCCGACGGCGTGATCGTCGACGAGATGCACGCCCCGACGGCCGACTCCGTCCTCGAACGCATGCGCCGTTTCGACGGCAAGCGCACCAGCTGAGCGGGCGGGGGCGGACAGGACCATGTTGCTCAAGACGTCACTGCGGAGCTTCTTCGCCCACAAGGGCCGGATGCTGCTCTCCCTGATCGCGGTCGTGCTGTCGGTCGCGTTCGTGTCCGGGACGCTGGTGTTCTCCAACACCGCGACCAGCACCTTCGACAAGCTCTTCGCCTCGACCGCCTCCGACCTCTCGGTGCGGCCCGCCGAGCCGGAGTTCGGCTTCGACCCCCGCGGGAAGACGCTGACCGTTCCCGCCGACAGCGTCGACAAGGTCGCCGCCCTCCCCGGGGTGACGACGGCCGTCGGCCAGGTGCAGGTGCAGAGCGCCACCCTCGCCGACCCGGCGACCAACAAGCGGGTGGGCCCGACCACCGGCGCCCCGACCATCGTCGGCAACTGGGCGGACACCCCGCGCAACGCGGTCGAGATCACCTCCGGCCACGTTCCGCAGGGCCCCGACCAGGTGGTCGTCGACGCGGACACCGCCAAGAAGGCCAAGCTCGGCCTCGGCGGCAGGCTGCGCGTGATCACCGGTGACAAGCGCGACTTCACCGTCGTCGGCATCGCCACCTTCAAGACCACCAACCCGGGCGCGGCGCTGGCCTTCCTGGACACCGCCACCGCCCAGAACGTGCTGCTCGGGCAGGCCGCCTACACCTCGGTCGAGGTGTTCGGCGACGGCAGCCGCTCCGACGAGCAGCTCAAGTCCGCCGCCCTGGCCGGGCTGGGCACCGGCTTCCAGGCGAAGACGGCCGCCGAGCAGAAGGAGGAGAGCAGCGAGAGCGTCGGCTCCTTCCTCGACTTCATGAAGTACGCGATGCTCGGCTTCGCCGGCATCTCGCTGCTGGTCGGCGGCTTCCTGATCATCAACACCTTCTCGATGCTGGTCGCCCAGCGCACCCGGGAGATCGGTCTGCTGCGCGCCGTCGGCGGCAGCCGCCGGCAGGTCAACCGCTCGGTGCTGGTGGAGGCGCTGATCCTCGGCACGGTCGGCTCCACGTTCGGCATAGGCGCCGGCCTCGGCCTGGCGGTCGGGCTGATCCAGCTGATGAACGCGGTCGGCATGCACCTCTCCGCCGGGGACCTGAAGATCGGCGCGGACGTGTTCGTCGCCGGGTACGCGGTGGGCGTCGTGATCACCGTGCTCGCGGCCTGGATCCCGGCCCGCCGGGCCGGCCGGATCGCGCCGATCGCCGCGCTGCGCGACCACGGCACCCCGGCCGAGGCCCGTTCCAACGTCGTCCGGGCGGTGATCGGCCTGGTGCTGACGGCCGGCGGCGGCGGTCTGCTGGTGCTGGCCGCCGGGGCGGAGACGGCGGCCACCGGCGGCCGGTACATCGGGCTGGGCGTGCTGTTCACCCTGGTCGGCTTCGTCGTCCTCGGCCCGCTGCTGGCGACCACGGTGGTGCGGGTGCTCGGCGCCCTGCTGCCCGCCCTGTTCGGCCCGTCCGGCAAGCTCGCCCAGCGCAACGCGATGCGCAACCCGCGTCGCACCGGCGCCACGGCGGCCGCGCTGATGATCGGACTGGCGCTGGTGATCGGGGCCTCGGTCTTCACCTCCTCGGTGATCAAGTCCACCAACCAGCAGATCGACCGCTCGGTGGGCGCCGACTACATCGTCTCGGCCGGCCAGAACGGCGTCTCCGCGGAGATCGCCGAGGCCGTGCGGAAGACCCCGGGCGTGGACCACGTCACCGAGCAGAGGTACCTGCCCGCCCACTTCACCTCCCCGGACGGCAGGACCTCGGAGGAGGGCGTCTCCGCCGTCTCCGCGCGGTTCACCGAGGACTTCCGGCTGCCGGTCAAGGCCGGCAGTGCCGACTCCCTCAAACAGGGTGCGCTCGCGGTCGGCGAGGACTTCGCCGAGGACCACGGCCTCAAGGTCGGCGACACCGTCAGGATCGACTACGGCCAGGGGCGGGTCCAGTCGCTGCCGGTCGGCGTCGTGATGACGAAGGGCAACTCGCTCTTCGACGGCAACACCTTCGCCGCGATCGACACCGTCACCAAGGCGGTGCCGGCCGCCGACCAGCCGGTGGCCGCCGTGGTCTTCGGCAAGGCGGCGGCGGGGGCGGACGTCTCCAGGACGCTCACCGCCCTGGAGGACGCGCTCAAGGAGTACCCGCAGGCCTCGGTCCGCGACCAGGCCGGCTACAAGGACCTCGTCCAGGAGCAGGTCAACACCCTGCTCTACATGATCTACGGCCTGCTCTTCCTGGCGATCGTGGTCGCGGTGCTCGGCGTGGTCAACACCCTGGCGCTCTCGGTGGTCGAGCGGACCCGCGAGGTCGGCCTGCTGCGGGCGATCGGGCTCTCCCGCCGCCAGCTGCGCCGGATGATCCGCCTGGAGTCGATGGTGATCGCCCTGTTCGGCGCCGTCCTCGGCACCGCGCTCGGCCTGGCCTGGGGCATCACCGGCCAGCGGGTGCTGCGCACGCAGGGGCTGGAGGCGCTCGCCGTCCCGGTCACCACGATCGTCTTCACCCTGGCCGCCTCGGTGGTCATCGGCCTGCTGGCCGCCCTCGTCCCGGCCTTCCGGGCCGGGCGGATGAACGTCCTCGCGGCGATCGCGACGGACTGACCCGGGTGCGACCCCCCGATCGGGGGATCGGGGGTCGCACCGGGACAGGGGGACGGGGGAGGGGCGGGGGGGCGGGGGCCCCCCCCCCCCCACCCGGCGGCCCCCCCACCCC
>NZ_JBHYUU010000142.1:0-22039 GCF_042749955.1 Kitasatospora sp. NPDC059462
CCGGGGCCCGGCGGCCCCGCGGCCGTCAGGGCGCGGCGGTGGGGGCGTCGCCGCCCCCGGAGGTCGACCGGGGCGGTCAGCCGAGCTGCGCGCCGTAGACGTGGTCGACCGCGAGGATCATGAGGACCCGCCGGTCGGCGACCATCACGGCGCGGTACTCGTCCCAGTCCGGGTGCTCACCGGCGGCGCGGCGGTAGTAGTCGACCAGCACCTCCACCTCGGGCCCCGCCGGGTCCTCCGACGGGCCGACCAGGGTGACCGTGCCCTCGGCAGTGGCCCAGGCCCGGCCGTCGGCGCGGGTGACCTCCAGGGCGGCGCGCGGGTCGCGGCGCAGATTGGCGGTCTTGGCGCGGCCCTCCGTCATCGACACGTAGAGCCGCTCGGCGGCCCGGTCGTAGTACGGCATCACGGGCGAGAGCTGGGGCCGCCCGTCGGACTTGATCGTGGCGAGCACGCCGAGGCGGCTCTCGGCGAGCAGGGTGCAGGGATCGAAGGTCGTCATGCCGGTCATTCTCCGCCGCCCTCCCCGCCGGAGGGCGCAGGACGGCGGAACTGCTCGATCAGCGAGGCGTAGCTCGCGCCGCCCTGCCCGGCCGCCAGCGCACGGCCCGCCAGCGCCCGGACGAGGTCCGGGAGTTCGGTGCTCACGCCGAGGCCGGCGCTCTGTTCGGCCAGGTGGTCCATCGCGGCGACGTGGGTCTCCAGGGTGGCGTCGTCGGCCGGGTAGGCACCGGCGTCGATCTGACCGGCGTACCCCTCCAGCCAGCCGGCCACCGTCACGGTCGAGCGGGCGGCGAGCGGGGCGAAGGCCGCCGCGTCCACGCCCGCCGCGCCGAGCAGCGCGGCGCCGTGCAGGAAGCCGTTGAGAACGCTCCACATCAGGCCGAGCACGGCGGCGTCGTAGAGCGCGGCCAGGCCGTGGTCCTCGCCCAGGTGGACGGTGGCGTCGGGGGCGAGGACGCGCAGCGCGGGCTCGTGGCGCTCGAAGTCCGCGCGGGCGCCGCCGTACACCACGGCGGCCTCGGGCGTGCCGACGGCCGGCGGCACCGCGAGGATCGCGCCGTCCAGGTACCCGCCGCCCGCGGCGGCCACCCGGGCGGCGTTCTCCCGGGCCTGCGCGGCGGTACCGGAGGTCAGGTCGACCAGCACCCGGCCGGCGAGCGGTCCGGGGCCGGCGGCGTCGAGGCGGTCGAGCAGGTCGCGGACGGCGGCGTGGTCCGACACGCAGACCACCACCAGCCCGGCGGCGGCCACCGCCTCCTCGGGCGAGGCGGCGGCGCGGGCTCCCGCCGCGACGGCGGCGGCGGTCTTCGAGGGGGTGCGGTTCCACACCGTGGTGGGGTGGCCCGCGCGCAGGAACGCCCCGGCCAGGGCCCGTCCCATCAGCCCGAGGCCGAGGACGGCGACGGGGGTGTCCTTCGCCGGTGCGTTCCGGGGTCCGTTCCGATCATCGGTCATGGCGCCATCCTGAACCCTCACACCAATGTGAGGGTCAAGGCGGGAAGGTGACGACGGATCAGCGCTTGAGGTAGGCGAGCACGGCGAGCACCCGGCGGTTGTCGTCGGCGGAGGCCTCGATGCGCAGCTTGGCGAAGATGCTCGCGGTGTGCTTGGCGACGGCGCTCTCGCCGATGTGCAGGGTGTTCATGATGGCGGCGTTGGAGCGGCCCTCGGCCATCAGCCGCAGCACCTCGTGCTCGCGCGGGGTCAGCTCGGCGGTGGTGCCCCGGGCGTCGCTGCGGGCCAGCAGCTTGGCGATCACCTGCGGGTCCATCACCGTGCCGCCGGCCGCGACGCTGCGCACCGCGTCCACGAACTGGGCGGTGTGGGTGACCCGGTCCTTGAGCAGGTAGCCGATCGCGCCCTCGCCGCCGGCCAGCAGCTCCTGGGCGTAGAGCTGGTCGACGTACTGGGAGAGGATCAGCACCGGCAGGCCGGGGCGCGCCCGGCGGGCCTCCAGGGCGGCGCGCAGTCCCTCGTCGGTGAAGCTCGGCGGCAGCCGGATGTCGACCACGGCGACGTCCGGCCGCTGCTCGCGCAGCGCGCGCAGCAGGGCCGGTCCGTTGTCGACGGCGGCGACCACCTCGCAGCCGTGTTCCTGGAGCGTGCGGATCAGGCCGTCCCGGAGGAGGAAGAGGTCCTCGGCGAGGACGACGCGCAGGGGGGCCGGGAGGGGCTCGGGGAGGGGATCTCGGAGCGGATCTCGCACGGTATCTCCAGGGTCACGGTGGTCGGGCCGCCCGGCGGGCTGTGCAGGGCGAGGGTTCCGTCGACGGTACTCAGCCGGCGTGCCACGCCGCGCAGGCCGGTGCCCCCCTCCGGGCGGGCGCCGCCGCGGCCGTCGTCCGCGACGACGGCGCGCAGGGTGCCGTCCGCGTGCGTCAGGCGGACCGTCACCTCGCGGCCGCCCGAGTGCTTGGCCGCGTTGGCGAGCAGTTCGGCGACGGCGAAGTAGGCGGCGGTCTCGACCGGCACCGGCAGGCGCCCCGGCAGCTCCGCCGTGACGTGCACGTCGAGGAAGCTGTCCAGCGCGAGGGAGCGGACGGCGTCGCCGAGGCCGCGGTCGGTGAGGATCGGCGGGTGGATGCCGTGGACCAGGTCGCGCAGGTCCTGCAGCGCCCGCGCCGACCCGGCCCGCACCTCGCGCAGCAGGGCGCGGGCACCGGCCGGGTCGGCGTCCAGCAGCCGGGTCGCCTCGTCCAGCGCCATGCCGACGGCGACCAGCCTGGCCTGCGCGCCGTCGTGGAGGTCCCGCTCGATGCGCCGCAGTTCGTCCGCCCGCGCGTCCAGCGCCTCGGCCCGGGTGTCGGTCAGGTGCTCGATCCGCCGCACCAGTTCGGTGGTGTACGGCGCCGCGAGCGCCCGGCGGCTCCAGTTCGCGTGCAGTTCCAGCGCGGCGGGCGCCAGCCGCAGGCCCGCCCCGGCGAACAGCAGGCCGAGCACGGCGGCGGCCAGCATCGAGGCGGTGGAGTCCACGAGCACGAAGGCGTACCAGTTGTTCGGGCCGAGCCACGGCCAGACGAAGGGCTGGACGACGGCCCCGAACAGCCCGAACGCGACGAGCCACAGCGGCACCCCGACCAGCAGCCCGCCGGTCCACGGCTCCAGCCACGACCACCTGAGGTCCCGCCAGAAGCCGTCGTCGCCGAGGATGCGCACGGCGCGCCGGCTCCGCGGGCCGTCCGCGGGCGGCAGCGGCTCGGGCGGGCTGATGCCGGTCCCGGTCCAGCGCTCCGTCCAGGCGCGGCCGCGGTCGGACGCCCGGCGCAGCGCCTGCGCCGCGCCGGGCAGCAGCGGCCGGCCCACCCCGATCGGGAGCAGCATCAGCGCCCCCACCACCAGCGCGCCGACCGCGCTCACCACGAGGGAGTGCAGCGAGAGCACCTGACAGCGGGCCAGCGCGCGCACCTGTGCGCGCGCCGTGTTCTCCGCCTCCGCGCCGTCCTGCCCCGTCGCCATGCCCGCCCGTCGCTCCGTCACCTCAGCGCGCCCCGTGCCGCGCCGCCGGGATCTTATCCGGCCCGGCCACCGGCTCCTCCCGGTACGCCCCCTCCGGGTGCGCCGCGTCCGGGTGCGCCCCGCTCCGCCGGCGGGACCGCAGCACCCACGCCACCGCCGCCACCAGGCAGGCGCCGCCGAACAGCACCATGGGCGCCACGGTGCCGTCCTCCTCGTCCATGGTCAGCAGCATCCCCAGGTTGACCAGGGTGTGGAAGCCGCCCGCGAGCAGCAGCCGGCCGGCCGGCGCGTCCTCCAGGGCGAGCCCGAGGACGACCGACATCGCCACCGCGGCCAGCAGGAACCCGGCCGCGTACGCGGGCTGCTGGGCGAACACCTGCACGTGCCACCCGCCCCAGAACAGGCCCACCGCGACCGAGGCGGTGACCGGCCCGAAGCGGGTGCGCAGCAGCGGCTGGAGGTAGCACCGCCAGCCGATCTCCTCCCCGCAGGCCCCGAGCAGCTGGGCCAGGACGATCAGCGTGAAGGGGTGGGCGAGGGAGCGGGGGTCGGTGAGCCGGGCGTCGCCGTCGAGCAGCGCGTAGGCACCGGCGGCCAGGGCGATGATCAGCGGCGCGGTGAGCAGCAGCGCCGGCCCGGTGCGGCCCGGGCCCGCCCACGCGGTGTCCTTCCGGGCGCCGCCGGCCCCGGGGCCCGCCCCGGCCAGCCGCCTCCGGATCCGCTCCGGCCACACCAGGGCCGCCACCAGCACCCCGGCGGCCGGGCCGAACTGGGTGAGCTGGAGGACCTCGTCCGGGATCCCGGTCGTCGGCTGGAGTGCGCCCAGGGCTCCGGCGGCGGGGAAGGCGACGGCGAGGAACACCGCCGCCTCCGCCTTCCACGCCGTCCGCCGTCCCCGGCGCTCCCCCGTCTCCAGGTCCGTCTCTGTCCGCATGTCGTCCGCCTCCGGTCCGCTCGATCGCGTGCTTCCTTCGGCGTCGACTCTTCCGTCCCGGCGGCCGCGGGCCATTGCGGGTAGCTGCCCAGGAGGGGTGCAGCTAGGTGCACCCCTCCTCTCCTCGACGGCGCCGGGGGGCGTCCGCCGCCGGTCCGCGGGGAACGGGGCCCACCGGTGGTGGCCGGCGGGCCGGCGGGTCGGCGGGTCGGTCAGAGGTCGAGGAGTTCGACGGTGACGGCGGTGGTGTCGCCCGGTTCCAGGCCCTCGGCCGTGCGGACGGCGCGCTTGACGGGCAGCACGTAGCAGCCGCGGGTGCGGTCGGGGAAGATCGACGTCTGCCAGGCGCTGCCGCCGAGGGTGACCCGCACGCGCAGCGAGCCGAAGCCGCGGCGCGGACCGGCGGCCACGTCGCGGATCTCCTCGGAGGCCTCGACGGGCAGGCTGACGAAGGTCCAGCTGTCGGCTCGCCGGGCGTCCCAGATCCAGAGCTCGGCCTCAAAATCGAACACCACGGGGCCAGCATCGCACGCGGCACCGACGGACCGGCCGCTCCCGCGTCCCGTCGCGCCCGCGCTCACATCGGCAGGGAGTGCAATCGCACGGCGCCCTCCGGCCGGCGCGCGCCCTCGTGCAGCGGGAACCACATCGTGCGCAGCGGCATCACCACCGGGCCGGCGGGCTGCTCGACCTCGACGGGGCCCTCCACCGGGCGCCAGCCGAGGCGGGTGTAGAGGCCGGCCACGTCGGGACGGCAGAACAGGATCGCCGCCTGCGGTCCGAGCTCGCGGGCGCGGGCCAGTGCGCCACCCACCACCGCGCGGGCGAGCCCGTTCCCGCGCCGCCCGGCGGCGACGGCCACGCCGCCCAGCCCGACGACGTCGGTCCGCCGACCGCCCACCGACACCGGCAGCACGACCAGCCCGGCGTGCGCGACGAGCGGGCCGTTCGGCTCCGCGCGGATCCCGACGTGGTGCTCCTTGCGCCGCCAGGTGATCCCCAGCGCGTCGACCCCGAACGGGTCCGGGGTGTCGCCGAATATCTCGGCGGGGTCGTAGCTCTCCAGGGGGACGACGTCGTTCTGATGATCGGTCATGCCCGCATGCTGCCATTCCGGGCGGGCCCGCGGGCCGGTTCTCCTGCGAGCACCGGCCCGGGGCGGCGTCAGCGGACCACGTCGAAGACCTGCTTCTGCAGACCGTTGGAGTAGACCGCGTGCTCGACCAGCGCCAGCTTCTGGGCGTCCTTGTCGGTGGTGCTGAACAGGCGCTTCCCGGCGCCGAGCAGCAGCGGGTAGACGAGCAGGTGGTAGCGGTCGATCAGACCGGCGTCGGAGAGCGCCCGGTTGAGGGCGGCACTGCCGTGGACGATGATCGGGCCGCCCTCGGTCCCCTTCAGCGCGGCGACCTCGTCGAGCGAGCGCAGGAGGGTGGTCTCGCCCCAGTTCGCCACCAGGTCGTCCTCGGTGAGGGTGGTGGAGACGACGTACTTCGGCAGTTCCTTGTAGCGGGCGAACTCCGCCATGTCCGGCCAGACCGGGCTGAAGGCCTGGTAGCTGACCCGGCCCAGCAGCATCGCGGTGGCCTCCTCCTGCTCCTGGCCCTTGATCTCGTAGGCCTCGGGGACGAACTCGATGTCCTTGAAGGTCCAGCCGGAGTTGCGGTAGCCGGGTTCACCGCCGGGGGCCTCGACGACGCCGTCGAGGGAGATGAACGCGGTGCTGATCAGGGTGCGCATGATGGTTCCTCGGTGAGCGGTGGTAGCGGTGGTGGCAGCGGTAGCGGCGGTGGCAGCGGTAGCAGCACTAGCAGTGGTAGCGGTTGCGACGGCGTAGCGGTGTCAGCCGTGGTAGCGGTTGTTGCAGTGGTAGCGGTGATAGCGGTGGTAGCGCGTGGATGCGCGGGTCAGGCGAGGACGCCGGCCAGCCACTGCTGCCAGGCGGCCTCGATGCCCTCCGGCCGGGGGCCGAAGAGGTGGTGGAACATCAGGACCAGGCCGGCGCCGTGGTGGAAGGTGTAGAGGCCGTCGGCGGTGCGGACGGAGAAGCGCTCGGCGTCCGCCCAGACCACCTCGCCGTCAAGGGCCGGCAGCCCGGCCGGCTCGGCACGCAGCCGGGCGCCGACGGCGGGCGGGGACGGCAGGGCGAGCGCGCCGGCCAGCGCCGCGCGCAGTTCCTCGGCCGGGCGGCCGGGCACGGGGCCGACGGCGAAGACCGGAGCCCCGGTGCGGCCCGGGAAGTGCGCCAGGTACTCGCGCAGGGTGTGCAGGTGGAACGGCCAGCCGCGGCGCAGCGCGTCGTACTCGTCCTCCCAGTCGTCGCCGAGCAGGCCGCTGTGGACGACGCGGAGCACGGTGGCGGCGCCCTCGCGGCCCTCGACGAGGTACTCGAAGGCCATGAAGCGGCCGTTCTCGGCGGTGGCGGTGCGGGTGGCCAGGCGCCTGCCGGGCTCGTAGGCGGTGATCACCGCGGCCTCACGGTGGCCGCCGATCTCCATGACGGCGGTGCCGCCCTCGCGCGGGTCCAGCTCGTTGCGGCCCATGAACCAGGAGTCGAGGCCCGGTCCGGTGGCGATCGCCTCCCAGACCTCGTCCGGGCTCGCCGGCAGGGCGGTCTCCAGCTCGATCTCGAACGGGTGGGTCATCGTGCGTGCTCCTGTCCCGGCTCGACGCCGGTGTCCGTGGCGGGGATCTGGTGGAGCCCGGCGACCACCCGGTGGGTGCGGCCGCCGGGGGCGGACTCGTCGTGGTAGCGGCTGACCAGCACGGCCACCGCCTGGGCGAGTTCGTCGGCGAAGGCGGTGCGGTCGGCCGCGGAGGCGAACCGCACCTGGGCGTCGATGCCGAAGGTGGCGACCCGCCGCCGGGCCCGGGCGGCGCCGGTGAGCAGGGTGCCCACCTCCTGCACCAGCCGGGAGCCGAGCGCCAGCAGCCAGCGGGCGGAGAGCTGGTCGGGCGAGCGGGACGGGTCCGGGCTCACGGCGGCCAGGACGGCCGGCGAGATCACGTAGGAGGCGGCGGTGGCGCTGTACACCCGTTCGGTGACATTGCCCTTGCGCCGTTCCTCGGCGAGTTCGACGAGTCCGTGCCGCTCCAGCTCCTTCAGGTGGTAGTTGACCTTCTGGCGGGGCAGGCCCAGCCGGGCGGCCAGCATGGCCGCCGAGCCGGGCTCGGCCAGGGCGGCGAGGATCCGGGACCGGATGGGGTCCAGGGAGGCCTCGGCGGCGGCGGGTTCTTCGATCACGGCGACGTCCAGCACGTCTCCAGGGTGGCGCCGACAAAAAAATTTGTCAAGGACAAAATACTTGTCGGTGGCCCCGCCCGCGGCGGCGAGGTCCCGGCGCGGACGCGCGACGGCCGGGGCCCGCGCACGCGCGTGGACCCCGGCCGCCGACCGCTTCCGTCAGGCTTCCAGGCGGACCCTGTCGGCCTGCATCCCCTTCTGGCCCTGGACCGCCTCGAAGGACACCTTCTGGCCCTCGACGAGGGACTTGAAGCCGTTCCCTTCGATCGCCCGGAAGTGCACGAACAGGTCGGGGCCGGACTCCGGGGTGATGAAGCCGTAGCCCTTCTCGTCGTTGAACCACTTCACGGTGCCGGTCTGGCGCTCGGCCATGTCTTCTCCTTGCACGGGGGTCACGCTGACCGCGCCAGTCTCTCACGCAGCGGGACCGCACCCGCACGCAGCGTAGCGGCGCCCGTCGGTCCGCCCCGCACGACGAGCCGCCCCGCACGACGAGCCGCTCCGGGGCGTCAGCCGCCGGGGGCGGGGGCCGAGCCGCGCAGGCGGGCGATGCCCGTGTCGAGCGCGGCCTCCAGATGGGCGCAGCCGCCGGTGGTCATCAGGATCAGCACCCCGCCCTGGACACCGGCCAGCAGGGCGGCGGCCTCCCGGTCGGCGTCGAGCGCCGGGTCGATCCCGCCGTCGTCCTGCATCCGGCGGATGCCGTCGGCGATCAACCGCTGCCACCCGGCGATGAGTTCGCCCGCGACGGCCCGGGTGGCGCCGGTGGCGTCGCCGAGCCGGGCGAGGGAGGCGTGCAGCGGGCAGTCGCCGCCCTGGGCGCGGTAGCGGGCGACGACCTTGTCGCGCCAACGCTCCCAGGCGGCCCAGGAGGTGAGGGAGCCGAGCTCGGGCTGCTGGTCGGCGATCACCCGGGCCGCCTCGTGGCGGGCGACGGCGAGCAGCAGTTCGTCCTTCCCGCCGGGGAAGTAGTGGAAGAGCTGGCTCTTGCTGGTCCCGGTGCGGGCCATCACGTCCTCCAGCCGCACCGCGAACACGCCCTGGTCGCGGATCTGCTCGGCGGCTCCCTCGACGATGCGCTGCCTGGTCGCGGCGCCCTTGCGGGTGAGCGGCACGGGTCCTCCCCCGGTGGTGGTCGTGGTGGCGCTCCCCATTCAACCGTCCGGCCATTCAACCGTCCGGCCGCCGTCCGGGCCGCTCAGGGCAGCAGCAGGAGCTTGCCGGTGGTGCGGCGCGATTCGAGGTCGGCGTGGGCGCGGGCGGCCTGCGCGAGCGGGTAGCGGCCGGTGACGGACGGGGTGAGCCGGCCGTCGAGGACGAGGTCGAACAGCTCGCCGGTGCGCCGCTCCAGGGTCTCGCGGGTGGCGACGTGGTGGTGGACCACCGGGTAGGTCAGCAGGATGCTGTCGGGCAGGTCGGTGGGGCGCAGGGTGGGCACGCCCATGAAGGGGCCGTAGTAGGCGTGCACCCCGTGCGGGCGCAGCGCCGCCTGGGAGGAGTGGAAGGTCTCGGCGCCACCGCCGTCGTAGACGACGTCCGCACCCCGGCCGCCGGTCAGTTCCCTGATGCGGTCCTCGAAGCCGCCGCCGCTGTGGACGAGGACGTGGTCGGCGCCGGCCGCCTTCGCGACCGGGGCCTTGTCCTCGCGCGAGACCAGGGCGACGACCCGGCCGCCGCGGGCCTTGACCAGCTGGGTGAGCAGCCGCCCGACGCCGCCCGCCGCCGCGTGCACCACGGCGGTGTCGCCCGGGCCGACCGGGTAGGTCTCGGTGGCCAGGTGGCTCGCGGTGAGGCCCTGCATCATCACGGCGGCGGCGCTCTCGTCGTCGATGCCGTCGGGCAGCTTCACCAGCGAGGCGGCCGGGACGGCGAGCAGTTCGGCGTAGCTGCCCGGGTGGTAGAACCAGGCCACCCGGTCGCCGACGGCCAGGCCGGCGACGCCCTCGCCGAGGGCGGTGACGCGGCCCGCCCCCTCGGCGCCGAGGATCGCCGGGGCCGTCCAGCCGGGGCCGCCCCGGGCGCGGGCGCCGATGTCCATGTAGTTGACGCCGGCGGCGGTCAGGCGCACCAGCGCCTCACCGGGGCCGGGGACGGGGTCGGGCAGCTCGGTCCAGCGCATGACCCCGGGGCCGCCGTGTTCCTCGATGCGGATGGCGTGCATGGTGTCGCCTCTCTGTGCGGGCTCGTCCGAACCGGCCTTCCGGCGCGGTCCCTGCGGTGCGGAAACGGTCAGCACGGTAGGCCGCGGAAAATGGACCGGCAAGTCCAAACCGCAGGTCGGACAGGGCAGTTGAGCGGCGCGCCCGATGGCGTGCGGTGTCCCGGAGGAGCATCGGGCGGGCGGCTCCCGGGCAGGGGCGCCACGCCGGGCACGAGGGTGCCGGGTGCGCTCCGGGGGCCGCCGCGACCGCGTGGCCGGCGTCCCACGGATCAAGATCCTGTTCACCATGCGCATCCGGCATACTGGTCGTGGCCAGGGCGTTCACGGCCGCGCGGAGGCACGTCCCGGCTGGGTGAGGGGCGGCTCGGGAGCAGCCGTGACGGGGGCGGGCCTCGGGGAGGGGACGGCTGTGGAGGACAGGGGCGTGTCCGGTGCGCCCGGCACCGCGGAGCCGCTGATCGGCCGGGACGGTGACCTGCGGGCGATCCGCGACCGGCTGCGGATCGGCGACGGCGGCGGTGCGCTGCTGCTCGCCGGGGAGGCGGGCGTCGGCAAGAGCGCCGTCCTGGACGCGCTGGCCCGGTCGGCGCGGGCGGACGGCGTCCAGGTGCTCAGGGCGGCGGGCGTGGAGTTCGAGGCCGACTGCGGCTACTCCGGCCTCAACCAGATCCTCTTCCCGTTCCTGGGCGCCCTGGAACTCCTCGACGGCACGCTGCGGGACGCTCTGCGGGTGGCGCTCGGCTTCGACATCGGGCGGCCGCCGGAACAGCTTCTGGTCTCCAACGCCGTGCTGCGGCTGCTCCAGACGGTGGCCGACGGGAAGCCGCTGCTGGTGGTCGTCGACGACCTCCCGTGGGTGGACCGGTCCAGCACGGCGGTGCTCGGCTTCGTCGCCCGGCGGGTGGCCGGTCTGGGCGTCAGCTTCGTCGCGGCGGCGCGCACCGGCGAGCCGCGACCGCAGGGCGCCGACCCCCTCCCCGGCTACGACCTCCCGCCGCTCGACGACGAGTCGGCGGCCCGGCTGCTGGGCAGCAGGTTCCCCGGGCTCTCCCGGGGAGCGCGCCGCCGGCTGCTGGCCGAGGCCGGCGGCAATCCGCTGGCGCTCCTGGAGCTGCCGGCCGCCCTGCGGCCCGCCGCCGCGGACTCCCCCGCCGTGCTGCCGCTCACCAGCCGGCTGGAGACGCTGTTCGGGGCGCGGGTCACCGTCCTGCCCGCCGCCTCCCGGCGGCTGCTCCTGCTGGCGGCCCTCGAAGGCACCGGCGACCTGGGGGTGCTGCAGGCCGCCGCGCGCCGGGTCGGGGGCGGGGACGGAAACGGCGGCGGGGACGGCCGGGGCGCGCTGGACGACCTCGCGGCGGTGGAGCGCGAGCGCCTGGTGCACATCGAGGAGGGGGCGCAACGGCTGAGGTTCCGCCACCCGCTGATCCGCTCCGCCGTGGTGGGGCAGGCGCTGAGCGGCGAACGGCGCGCCGCGCACGCCGCGCTCGCCCAGGTGCTCGCCGACCAGCCCGAACGCCGCGCCTGGCACCTGGGCGAGGCGACCCTGGAGCCCGACGAGGAGGTCGCCGCACTGCTGGAGCACGCCGCCGGCCTGGCCCTGCGCCGCGGGGACGCCGCCGGGGCGATGCGCACGCTGATCCGCTCGGCGGCCCTCTCCCCCGAGGGCCCCGACCGCAGCCGCCGCCTCTCCGAAGCCGCCTACCTGGGGGCGGAGTCCACCGGCGCCCTGTCCAGCGCCCGCCGGCTGCTGGACGACGCGCGCCGGGCCGCCCCCGAGGCGTCGCTGCACTCCGCCACCGCGTCGGCGATGCTCATGCTGAACGGCGAGGGGGACGTCGCCGGCGCCCACCGGCTGCTGACCGACGCCATCGCGTCCGCGGCCGGATCCCACGGGTACCGGGCCGACGACCGGGCGCTGGTCGACGCGCTGCACGTCCTGGCCGTGGTCTGCTTCTTCGGTGCCCGGCCCGACCTGTGGCGCGACTACCACCGGGCGGTGGAACGCCTCGCCCCGCAGCCTCCGGCCATCCTGGCCGTGCTGGGGCAGACGTTCTCCGACCCGGCGCGCACCGGGGCGGCGGCGCACGGACGGCTCGACGTCCTCGTCGCGGAACTGGCGGGCGAGCCCGACCCGGTGCTGATCACCCGGGTCGGCACGGGCGCGCTCTACCTCGACCGGCTCGGCGAGGTCCGCGACGCGGCGTGGCAGGTGGTGCGGGCGGGGCGCGACGGCGGCCCGGCCCGGCGGTACATCTCCTCGCTCATCCACCTCTGCCTGGACGACTACCTGACCGGGCGCTGGGACGAGGCGGTGGAGCTCGCCGACGAGGGCCTCCGGGCGTGCGAGGACCACGACTACAGCGCGTTCGCCTGGTACTTCCTGTACATCAGGTCCATCGTCCTCGGCTCGCGCGGGCACGCGGCGGAGAGCCTGGCGACGGCCGCCGTCATCATCGAGTGGGCGACGCGGCACGGCGCGCCGTGCGCCGCGCACTACGCCCACCAGGCCGCGGCCGTGGCGGCACTGGGCCTCGGGGACTTCGCGCTCGCCCATCGCCACGCCGAGGCGGTCAGCCCCGCCGGCACCCTCGCCTCGCACGCGCCGCACGCGCTGTGGGTGGCGGCCAACCTCGTCGAGGCCGGGGTGCGCGGCAACCGGCGCGCGGAGGCCGCCGCGCACGTGCGGGCGATGCGCGAGGCCGGCCTCGCCGCCGTCTCCTCCCGCCACGCCATGCTGACGGAGGCGTCGGCCGCGCTGTGCGCCGAGGACGACGAGGAGGCGCTGCGGCTGTTCGCCCTCGCGCTCGGCACCCCCGGTGGCGCCCGGTGGCGCTTCGACCACGCCCGCGTCCAGCTCGCGTACGGCGAGCGGCTGCGCCGGGCCCGGGCGGCCGCCGGGTCCCGCACGCCGCTGCGCGCCGCGCTGGCGGCCTTCGAGGAGCTGGGCGCCCGGCCGTGGGCGGAGCGGGCGCGCCTGGAGCTGCGGGCGACGGGCTGGGGCCGGCGCGGGCCCGGCGCCGCGCACGGTTCCGGCCTGAGCGCCCAGGAGCGGGAGATCGCCGACCTGGCCGCGTCCGGCCTGACGAACAAGCAGATCGCGGAACGCCTCTTCATCTCCCACCGCACGGTCGGCGCCCACCTGTACCAGATCTACCCGAAGCTCGGCATCGGCTCGCGCGCGATGCTGCGCGACGCCCTCAACGCCCTCGATGCCCTCCCCGAGGACCCCGGCGCGCCCTGAGCCCGGCCCGTCGGGCGGCGTCGGGCGGCGTCGGGCGGCGGTCGGCGGACCGTTCACTCCGGCGAAACGGACCCCCCGGAGAATGTGGCAGTACTGCCACATGGCAGAAGTGCAAACATCGGGCGAAAGGATGCCGAAGGCCCGTGCCTGGCCTTGAGGACGTGTGAGGGGCCGTGGTTCAGTTCCGGCACCGCTCCACCGAAAGGCCCCCCATGAGCTCGTCCCGGCCCAACATCCTGTGGACCGTCAGCGAGGACTGCCCGCCCCGCTTCGGCTGCTACGGCGACCCGCTCGCCACCACCCCCCACCTCGACGGCCTCGCCAAGCGGGGCACGCTGTTCACCAACGCCCACAGCCCCGCGCCGGTCTGCGCGCCCTCCCGGTTCGCCCTGCTGACCGGCGTCGCCCCGGAGAGCCACGGCCCCGCCCACCACATGCGCGCCCGAGCCCGCCTCCCGGAGTGGATGAGCACCTACCCGGAGCTGCTGCGCGAGCTCGGCTACTACTGCACCAACAACGCCAAGACCGACTACAACAGCGACGCCGACCCGCAGGCGGTCTGGGACGAGTCGTCCGGCACCGCGCACTGGCGCAACCGGCCCGCCGGCTCCCCGTTCCTCGCGGTGTTCAACTACGACCCGACGCACGAGAGTTCGGTGTTCGGACGGGCCGAGTTCACCGTCGACCCGGCCGAGGTCCGGCTGCCCGCGTACCTGCCCGACACCCCGGAGATCCGCGGCGACTTCGCGCACTACTACCGCCACATCGCCGCCATGGACGCGTTCGTCGACCGGCTGCTCGCCGAACTGGAGGAGGACGGCGAACTCGACAACACCGTCGTCATCCACACCTCCGACCACGGCGGGGTCAACCCCCGCTCCAAGCGCTGGTGCTACGACGAGGGCCTGCACGTCCCGCTGATCGTCGCCGCCCCCGAACGTCACGCGCACCGCTTCCCGGCCCCGGGCACCCGCGTCGAGGCGGCCGTCTCCACGCTGCGCATCCCGCCCACCCTCGTCGACCTCGCCGGGGGCACGGCGCCCGCGCACATGCGGGGCGAGAGCCTCGCCCGCACCCGCTTCGACAGCGCCGGCGAGCTCGCCTTCTCCATGCGCAACCGGATGGACGAGCGTCCGGACATGATCCGCACCGTCCGCGACGCCCGCTACCGCTACATCCGCAACTACGCCCCGCACCGGCCCTACGGAACGCACCAGGCCTTCGCCTGGCTGGCGGCCGGCTACCGGTCCTGGGAGACCGAGCACCTCGCCGGGCGCCTGGACGACGCGCAGTCCGCCTTCTGGCGCGAGAAGCCGGGCGTGGAACTCTACGACTGCGTCGCCGACCCCGACCAGATCCACAACCTCGCCGGCCACCCCGCCCACGCCGAAGCCGAGAAGCGGCTCGACGACGCGCTGCGCGCGCACGTCCTCGCCGTCCACGACAACGGCTTCCTGCCCGAGGGCTCCCCCGCCGAGGGGTACGACGCCTCGCGCGCCGCCGGCGCCTACCCCCTCGCCCGGATCCTCGACGTCGCCGACGCGGTGGGCCGCCGCGACCCCGCCCTGATCCCCCGGTTCACCACCGCGCTCGCCGACCCGGACGCCACCGTGCGCCGCTGGGGCGCCGTCGGCCTGCTCGCCCTGCCCGTCGGCACCCCGACGGCGGAGGCCGTCACGGCCCTGCGCGCGGCGGCCGCCGACGACCCCGGACCGCACGTGCGCGTCGCCGCCGCCGAGGCGGTCGGCAAGCACACCGGTGACGTCGCGGCCGCCGCCCTGCTGGCCGACCTCGCCGCGCCCGAGTACCCCGAGGGCGTGCGGCTCGAAGCCCTCAACGCCCTCACCGCGCTCGGCCCGACGGCGGCGGCACCGCACCGCGCCGTGGTGGCCGCGGCGGCCGGGGAGCCCCTGGAGTACCTCGGCAACGCCGCCCGCTACCTGCTCCTGCGCATCGACGGCCGGTACACGCCCCACAGCACGGTCCTCGACCTCGAAGGCATGCTGGCCCGCGCCGCCGCGGCCGGACGCGCCCCGGGCAGGCCGGCGTAGGCCGTACGTCCGGCTCGCGCCCCCGGGGGTCGCGGGCGCGAGCCGGACGGTCCTCGGTGCCCGCCGGCCGCACGGCGGCCGGCGGGCCGGGTCAGCCGGCGTGCGGGATGCGCGGCGGGCTGAAGTACCACTGCTGGGAGGCCGTCCAGTTGCAGGTGTAGATCTGCAGCTGGTTGCCGTCCTGCACGACGCCGCCGGGGACGTCCAGGCACTTGCCGGACTGCGGGTTGACCAGGACGTCGCCCTGGTAGCGGACCCACCGCTGGGCGTCGGAGCCGTTGCAGTCCCACAGCTGGACCGGGGTGCCGTCGGTGGTGCCGCTCGACGCGACGTCCAGACACTTGCCGAGGGCGGAGAGGGTGATGCCCGTCCCGTCCGGCTTGTCGGTGCCGGTCCACCACTGGGAGGCCGTGCCGTTGCAGGTGTAGATCTGCACCGGGGTGCCGTTGCCGCTGTCGCCGCCGCGGACGTCCATGCACTTGCTGTTGCTGAACACGCTGATCGTGCCGGCCGTGTTCGCGGCGTTCGCCGTCCCCGGCAGGACCGCGACGGCGATCGCGGCCGCCGCCAGCGCGCCCACCACGTGCCCCTTGCGCACGAGCTTGATCATCGGTCGTACCGTCCTCTCTCGAACCTTCGCGCCGAGGTGCCCCCGGCTCACGAGAAGGACTGTTCCGCAGCCCCGTGCACACTCGGTGGACGCGGGCGTCAACAGCCTGTACACAGGTCCGGGCCCTGCCGTCCGGACGAGGTGCCCGAGCAGGGCCTCCCCCGCCCTGTACCGGGGGTACGAGTCCCGCCGCCCGTGCCCGGCGGGCCCTACTGGGTGGCGTCGCAGGTCCGGCAACGGCTCACCGCGACGCGCCCGGTGTTGCCGCCGGTGGCCCGCAGCGGACTGGACTCCGAGAGCCGGCGCCACGCGCCCGGCACGGGGTCGAGCACCCAGCCGTAGACGGGCGGCTCGACGTCCGCCGGGACGATGTGCGTGCAGCCGGGCAGATGGGCCTTCCCGCTCTCGTGCACGATGATCGCGGACGGCGGCCAACCGCCCCACTCCGCACCGGGCACACCCCGCGGCGGCACACGCGGCGCGCACTCCGCGCAGTTGCTCAACTCGTGGCGGCAGTAGTCCATTCGGCCCTCACCCTGTCCGGTTCGCGGACCCGCAGTCTACGGCGGGCGACCGCGCGAGCGCGGATTCGAGCCAACCGGAGGTCAAATCCGGTACTCGTAGCGGGATTTCGGGGCCGTTCGCGCGTGACGGAGGCAGGGCCGTGGAAGCATTCCGGCAGGGTGAAGCGTGACATGTCACATGGCTTCACTCTGCTCCCGGCTGCCGATCCTCGAAGGAGAGAAACTCTGATGAAGCGTCATGTCGCACTGCTGGTCGCCGGTGCCGCGGTAGCCGGGCTCGGCCTCGCGGGCGCCGGCCAGGCCGCCGCACGGACCACGGGCACGACCACGGCCACGACCACGGCCACGGCCACGGCCACGGCCACGGCCACGACCACCTGCGCCTGGGGCCCGCTGGGGCTCGTCCGGAACCAGGTCTGTCTCACGGTCAACGGCAGCCTCGCCTCCGCCACCGGGTACTCGGCCACGTCCGGCGGAGTCCCGCGCCCCGTCTCCTACAACCTCGAAACCCGCGCCGCCGACGGCTTCGTCCTGGAACGCGAGGACGTCACCGCCACCGTGCCCGCCGGCGGACTCACCGTCGGCCCCGTCGCGAGCAACGTCCCGTGCGGCTCCGGCGTGACGGCCGTCTTCCGCGTCACCACACCGGGCTGGCCGCCGTTGACCGCCACCGTCACGGCCCCGGTCACCTGCTGAGCCGCAGGGGATCCGGCGCCTGCGCAGGAAAATCGTTTGGCGGACCACGGCGATCACTGCTAACTTGCCGGAGGCCGTGTGAGAGAACGAGGAGGTGGTACCCGTGAACGCAGTATCGACATGGGTGCTCCCCTCCGGGGTCACGGTCGGGCGATAGGTCGCCCGGGAGCGCCGTTCCAGAGCACTCCCGAAAGGCACCATCATGCACTTCACCTCCGAGAACCGTCTCGACGACGGCGTCCTCGAACGCGAATTCACCCTCGGCGAGATCCCCGGCATCCTGTGGACCCCCGGATCCGCCTCCGCTCCGACCCCGCTGATCCTGATCGGCCTTCCTCCGCTCGGGCTGCGCACGGTGTACGCCCGGGTGGCGGCGCGGGCCCGGTACTACGCGGCGGAATACGGCTTCGCCGCGGCCACCGTCGAACTCCCCGGCAGCGGCGAGCGGCCCCGGTGGGACGCCGCCGAGCAGGCGCGGGCCGACCTGCGCCGGGTGATGGCGGCGGGCGAGCCGGTCACCGCCGAGATCGTCGACGCGCTCATCCTCCCGCTCGTCGACCGGGCCGTCCCGGAATGGCGGGCCACCCTGGACGCCCTGCTCGCGCTGCCGGAGATCGGCGGCCCGGTGGGGTACGAGGGGGGCGTGATCTCCATCGGCGTCCGGCTGGCGGCGGTCGAGCCGCGCATCGCGGCCGCCAATCTGTTCGCCGGGACCTTCGTGCCCGGCGCGATCGCCGAGGAGGCCCGCCGGGTCACCGTCCCGCTGCAGGTCCTGCTGCAGTGGGACGACGAGGGGAACGACCGGCAGGCGTCCCTGGACCTGTTCGACGCCCTCGGGTCCGAGGAGAAGACGCTGCACGCCAACATGGGCGGGCACGCCGGCGTCCCGCACTTCGAACTCGACGCGGGTGCCCGGTTCTTCGCCCGGCACCTGAAGTGATGCCGGGCCGCCGGGGCGGCGCGGGACGGTAGACGCGGTGCCCCTGCCGATTCGGCGGGGGCACCGTCGGCGCGCGACGGCTGGTATGACTGGGGTATGCAGGAAGAGACGGCACGCTCCGCGATCGACACCTTCATCTCCGCGTTCAACGCCTCGGACGACGGCTATGTGACTGCCCTGCTCTCCCAGGCCCTGACCTCGGACGTGATCTTCTGGGGGCCGTTGGGTCGCAGCGAGGGAATCGCGGCGGTCGAGCGGTTCGTGCTGGACATCCGCCACCACCCGGCGGGGACCGGCACGATGGCGCGCTGCTCGGAGGTGGACATGCCGGACGAGTGGGCCCGGTACCGGTGGGTCTTCACCACGCCGGACGGAGGCCCCCACCTGGCGGGAACGGACGTCGTCCACCTGCGGCGGAACCTCATCGACCAGGTCATCGTCTTCGCGGGGGAGATCGAGCCGTCCGCGCCCTGAGTCGTCCTTCGGGCGCCGCGGACACGCGTCCCGCACCTCGAACCTCGCAGCCGGGCCCGGTTCTCCGCCCGGCAGCCGAGGTGGCGCGATACGAACGGGGCGGTGCCGGAGGATTCCGGAACCGCCCCGTGATGGGGGCCTGCTGCCCGAAGACCCCGGGTCAGCAGAGGTGCCAGGGGCCCCAGCCGTCGCTCATGGTGCGGCACCAGAACTGGTAGTCGCCGCTCCACGCGCCGACGCTGGACGGATTGGGCCACGCCACGCCGTACTTCAGGTCGAGCCCGCTGCCACCCAGGCTCGTCCAGGAGGCCCAGGATCCCCCGGGCGCGGTCTGCGCCGAGGTCCAGACGGCGTGGTCGGTGCCCAGCCCGGTGACCTCCTTGCGGCCGTCCGCCCAGGTCACGATCGTGGTCTGGCTCCCGCACAGGAGCACGCGGGAGGGGGCCCCGTAGGAGAACGTCGCGGTGCAGCCGCTGGCTCCGTCGTAGTAGCCCGGGGCGGCTCCCACCTCGATGTCCACGTAGTTGGTGGCCGTGGCCTGCGCGGGCCCGGCAAGGCCGAACATTCCGCCGACGACGGCGAAGAGGATCGCGATCAGACGTACCTTCATCTGCGAGGTCCCACCTGTCCGTTACGCCCCGGGGGAATCTCCGCCGGGGAGGTTGGGAGTCTGGCAGAGGATCTTCACCGCCCCGTACCCCAGGAGAGGTATTTGTGCGGGCGCTCTCCGGCGAAATCCGGACACCCGTGGGAGTTGGGACGCGGGGCCGACTTCACGAGGTCCGGGCCCGGCCCCCAGCGGGAGGCCGGGGCCCCACGAGGTGAGGGAACGTCAGATAGCGTCGAACTCGCCCGCCTGGACGCCGGCGACGAACGCACGCCAGGCGGAAGCCGGGAAGACGAGGGCCGGACCGGAGGGGTCCTTCGAGTCACGGACAGGAACGGCGCCCGGGAAGCTCGCCGAGACTTCCACGCACTCGCCGCCGTTGTTGGAGTACGACGACTTGTACCAGGACGCCTTCGACAGGTCGGAGTTCATGGGTGAGCTCCCTTCGAGCCTTGTGGATCAGTGCCAGGCAGCGGGCACCGATCTGTGATCTGAGGTGATACCGGGCTGCCAGGGCAGCAGCGCGGGGCGGTGAACGCGGGCACGTCAGACGGTCCCGAACTCGCCCGCCTGAACGCCGGCAACGAACGCACGCCAGGCAGAGGCCGGGAAGACGAGAGCGGGACCGGAGGGGTCCTTCGAGTCACGGACAGGCACAAAACCAGGGAACTCGGGCGCGATCTCGACACAGTTTCCGCCGTTACCGCTGTACGACGACTTGTACCAGGATGCCTTCGACAACTCAGGGTTCATCGGAGTGAGCTCCCTTCGACCCTCGCGGATCAGTGCCACAGGTGCCGCCTTGAACAGGGCTCCCACCACCAGATGACCGTACTTTCCCGCCCGAGCCGAGACGATTTCACGCCTTCGTCGTACAGCTTCGCCGCGACCGCCGTCGATCTCCACGGCAGCGGTGAGCAGCCCCCAGCGGGAGGCCGGCGCCGGACAGCGAAGCGGGGCCCCTGCCGATCGGCAGGGGCCCCGCGAAATGAGAGCACGTCAGACGGTCCCGAACTCGCCCGCCTGGACGCCGGCGACGAACGCACGCCAGGCGAACGCCGGGAAGACGAGGGCCGGACCGGAGGGGTCCTTCGAGTCACGGACAGGAACGGCGCCCGGGAAGCTCGCCGAAACCTCCACGCACTGACCGCCATTGTTGGAGTACGACGACTTGAACCAGGACGCCTTCGACAGATCAGAGTTCATGGGTGAGCTCCCTTCGAGCCTTGTGGATCAGCGCCAGGCGGCGGGCACCGATCTGCGATCTGAGGTAGTCCGGGCCGCCATGACAGCGCGGGGCGGCGAACGCGGGGCCCCTGCCGAATCGACAGGGCTCCGCGAAATGAGGCCATGTCAGACGGTGCCGAACTCGCCCGCCTGGACGCCGGCGACGAACGCACGCCAGGCGGAGACCGGGAAGACGAGGGCCGGACCGGAGGGATCCTTCGAGTCACGGACAGGAACCGCAAACGGGAAGCTCGCGGAAACCTCCACACACTGACCGCCGTTGTCGGAGTACGACGACCTGAACCAGGACGCCTTCGACAAGTCAGGGTTCATGGAGTGAGCTCCCTTCGAGCCTCGCGGATCAGCGCCAGGGCCTTGGGTAGTGGTCCCACCACCAGATGACCGTACTTTCCCGGCCGGGCCGAGACGATTTCACGCCTTCGTCGACAGCTTCGCCGCGACCGCCGTCGATCTCCACGGCAGCGGTGAGCAGCCCCCAGCGGGAGGCCGACGCCGGACAGCGACGTGGGGCCCCTGCCGATCGGCAGGGGCCCCACGAGGTGGTGAGATCACGTCAGACGGTGCCGAACTCGCCCGCCTGGACGCCAGCGACGAACGCACGCCAGGCGGAGGCCGGGAAGACGAGAGCGGGACCGGAGGGGTCCTTCGAGTCACGGACAGGCACGGCGCCCGGGAAGCTCGCGGAAACCTCCACGCACTCGCCGCCGTTCGTGGAGTACGACGACTTAACCCAGGATGCGCCAGACAGGTCGAGGTTCATGGGGCTAGCTCCTTTCGAGCCTTGTGGATCAGCGCCAGGGAGGCAGCCTTGGGCAGTGCCTCCACCACCAACTGATCGTACTGCCTCTCCCATGTCTTGACTGTTTCGCGAACCCGTTCAAGGTAGCCACGAGCATGTGATTCGGCGTAGCCGACGACCGAACCGTCCGGCAGATCGAGCAAGGTCACCGGCAGCGCGAATGGCAGGTGCTCACCCAACGCGAACGGGGCAACCTGGACGGTGATGTTCGGACGGGTAGCCAGTTCGGCGATGCGGTCGAACTGCTTTGCCATCACAGGGGCCCCTCCGATCGATCGGACCAGGCAGGTCTCGTCCATCACCAGGTGAATCAGGGGCGGGTTCCTCTTGTCGAAGAGGCGCTGGCGGGACAACACGAACTCGACGCGCTGCTCGGCTTCGGACTGAGTGATCGCCCCTCGCTGGACAGCCGCATAGGCGAGTGCCTCCGCATACTCCGGCACCTGGAACAGCCCAGTGACAATCATCATCGAGAACCCGCGGAGACGACGGCACTTCGCCTCGCCGTCGGCGAACTCCGGGAAGCCCTCCAGCAGGCTCGCCTTCGCATGCCGGCGCCAGAGTTCGTAGAACGTGCCTCCGGTTTCGAATACCTGGTCGGCTTTAACAGCGAAGTTCCTTGTTGGAGGACGCTTCGCTCGTTCGACGTACGAGACCAGGGTGTTGGAGTACCCCATGCGCTTCGCCAGCCCGACCTGCGACCACCCTCGCGCCCGCCGCAGCCTGGCAAGTTCCTGACCGAAACGAACAGCCGGAGATGACATCGCGTCAACAACGAGCTCGTCCATGAACGCTGGCACCTTTCACGCGCCCAATTGGTCAACGTTCAGACCCTGGCCATCGTAAACCGGAACGGGCCACTATGGCTACACCCCGTGAGAGATCCGGGACCCTGCGCAACCAATGGAGCCAACATGCCCAGCCACCCCCACATTCCCGCTTACTCCCCCACCGTCGGCGAAGTCGTCCGGGACCTCGGACACCGGGACTTCTCCGGCAATCCCGTCGAGGCCGTCTACATGGACACCCTCGCCGGACTCGTCTACCTGCGCCC
>NZ_JBHYUU010000143.1:0-13033 GCF_042749955.1 Kitasatospora sp. NPDC059462
ACGCGGCGAGGTGCGTGCCCAGGCGTCGCGGACCCGGCAAGGATCCAAGAGACAGACCCTCGCCTCCACGGCCCGCCGGGCGTCCAGGGGCCGCCGTTCCCCGGACGCCCGGCGGGCCCCGGCGTCCCAGGAGGCGCGCACCACGGCGGGGCCGCGGACCTCACGCGTCCGCCCGGAGAGGGAGCCGACCGTCACGGTCGCGCCTGCGAGGACCTCCGCGGGGGTGGCCCGCATGCTCCCGTCCGCCCAGGTGCGGACGGCCGGTTCACCGCCGCCGTAGGTGGCGACGCCGCACTTCATCACGCCGCCGCGCCCGCCCGGGTCGACGTCGCGGAGCCCGCTCCGGGCGGATCCGCCGTCGCGCTGCCCGGCGATCCGGTCCTCCGGCTCCCCGGAGGGCAGGAAGAGTTCGAGGATCGGCGCATCCGAGCACGCCCGGACCCGCTCGGCACGAGGTCCCCGGCGTTCGGCCCGGCACTGTTCCCGAGTCGTTCACTCCCCCGGCACCCACGGCTCACCGTCCCCCGGCAGGCTCCTGCGCGACGGAGAAGTTGGCTATACAACTTTGGGCCCCCGCGCCGCCGAGGAGAAGACCCATGACCACCGAGCTGTCGCCGTACTGGCTGCGCGACAACTGCCCCTGCGGGGAGTGCCGCGACCCGCGCAGCGGGCAGAAGCTGTTCCAGATCACCGATCTGCCGGACGACCTCGCGATCGCCGCGCAGGCCGAGCTGGACGGGCACCTGGAGGTGCTCTGGTCGGACGGGCACCGCTCGCGCTATCCCTCCGCCTGGCTGGCGCGGGACGCGGACGGCGACGGGCGGACGGAGACGGACAAGCGGCTCTGGGACGCCGCGGCCTTCGCGCGCGGCATTCCGGAGGCGCCGTGGGAGGCGTACCTCGCCGACCCGGCCGAGCGGGCCGCCGTGCTGGCCGCCGTGCGCCGCGACGGCTTCGCCGTGCTGCGCGGGGTGCCGGTGCGCGAGCGCCAGGTGCTGGCCGTCGCCGGGACCTTCGGGCACGTGCGGGTCACCAACTACGGCGAGCTGTTCGACGTCCGGGTCGAACCGGACCCCAACAACCTCGCGTTCACCAGCGCCGCGATCGCCCCGCACACCGACAACCCGTACCGCGACCCGGTCCCGACCCTCCAGCTGCTGCACTGCCTGGAGAACTCGGCGACCGGCGGGGACTCCGGCCTGGTGGACGGCTTCCGGGCCGCCGCGCTGCTGCGCGCGGAGGCGCCGGAGCACTTCGCGGTGCTGACCCGCACCCCCGTGCCGTTCGTCTTCCGCGACCGCGCCGCCGAACTGCGCGCCGACCGGCCGCTGATCGGGACCGACCCGCGGGGCCGGATCCGCGAGGTGCGCTTCAACAACCGTTCGATCGCCACCCTGCGCGGTCCGGCGGCCGAGCTGGACGCCTTCTACGCCGCGTACCGGGCGTTCGCCGCGATCACCCTGCGCCCGGAGCTGCAGCTGGAGTTCCGGCTCGACCCGGGCGACTGCCTGATCTTCGACAACACCCGGCTGATGCACGCCCGCACCGCCTTCGCCCAGGACGGCCGCCGCCACCTCCAGGGCTGCTACGCGGACCTGGACTCGCTCGCCTCCACCCTGGCCGTGCTGCACCGCCGTTCGGCCGCGCTGGACGAACTCGCCGCCCTGTTCGCGGGCGAGGGCTCCGGGGAGTACCTGGGCGAGGCGGTCACCATGGCCGAGCACATGCTGCAGGCCGGCGCGCTGGCCGAGGCGGCCGGGGCCGCCCCGCACCTGGTCGCGGCGGCGCTGCTGCACGACGTCGGCCACTTCCACGGGGCCCTGCACGGACGCGACCTGATGGGCGGCCGGGACAACCGCCACAGCGACACGGGGGCGGACTGGCTGGCCCGCTGGTTCGGCCCGGAGGTCACCGAGCCGGTCCGGCTGCACGTGGCGGCGAAGCGCTACCTGTGCACGGTCGAGCCGGACTACCGGGCGAAGCTCTCCGAGGCCTCCGCGTACACCCTCCAGGTGCAGGGCGGCCCGATGTCCGCGCAGGCCGCCGCCGACTTCGCCGCCCACCCGGGCGCGGCGGACGCGGTGGCGGTGCGCCGCTGGGACGAGCAGGCCAAGGAGGCGGACGCGGTCACGCCGGACTTCGCGCACTTCCGCCCGCTGCTGGCCTCGCTGATGCGCTGACGGCGCGTCGGGCGGGCGACACGGGGCGGTCCGCACAGCGGGCCGCCCCGTCGGACCCGCACGCCCCGCACGCCCCGTCCGCCCCGCCCGCCGCCGTCAGTCGACGTCCCGGGCGTGCCGCGAAAGCGCCGAGGTGGCCAGCGAGTTGTGCACGCTGAACGCCACCGTCCCCGGCAGGTAGCGGTCCTGGGACCACTCCACCGGCGTGCCGGTCGGGTCCGTCGTCCGCCGCCGCTCGCGCAGCAGCGGGCCGCCGCGCCGGCAGCCCAGCAGCCGGGCGTCGTCCCCGTTGGCGGCGACGATGTCGATCGTGTGGTCCGCGTCGGTGAACAGGATCCCGTGCTCGCGCAGGACTTCGGTGTGCGAGACGACGTCCGGCGGCAGCTCGGCGACGATCTCGCCGACCCGGGGCGGGTAGACGGTCCGCTCGACCATCACCGGCGTCCCGGAGAGCGTGCGCAGCCGCACCATGACGTAGACCTCGTCCCCCGGTTCGAGGCGCAGCTGTTCGCGCTCGGCGGCGTCCGCCGGGCGGCGCACCATGGAGTCGAGGATGCCGCCCGGCTCCTCGCCCATCGAGTACGCCCAGCGGGTGAAGCTGAGCAGTTCGGAGAAGCTCTGCACCCGGGCCGTGCCGAGCACCACCCGGCGGGTGCCCCGGCGCGAGGTGACCAGGCCGTCCGAGCGCAGCACCGCGAGGGCCTGGCGGACGGTCCCGCGCGAGACGCCGTACTGCTCGGCGAGCGCGCCCTCGGCGGGCAGCCGTCCGGCCTCGCCGAACGCGCCGGTGGTGATCGCCTCGCGCAGGTCGGCGGCGACCTTGCGGTAGAGCGAACCGGCCCCGCGCTCGGTTCCGGGCGCGTCGGCCGGAGTCCCCTCCGGACCGGCGCCCGGGCGCCCCGACTCCAGTGCCACGTCAGTCAATGTCCCTCCTGGGCGGTGTCCTGCGCAGCCCCGAACGGCGCCGGACAGCCCGACCTTATCCCGCTGCGCTCCCGAAGCATCGCACCTGTCCGACGGTCCGCCGGCGACCTGATTCGACCGTTCCCGCAGCCGACCCCGGGGCTGGGCCATCCGTTCACCTTCCCGTCACCGGGCTCCGGCGTACTTACCCACGTCAGCGAAGTTGGCTAGTCAACTCGGACGACGGCGACCGGCCGCTCACCCGGCCTTCCCGCCGCCCTTCGCGAGACGCAGGCCCGCGGAACCCCCCGCGAACGCCCCCTCGCAGTACGCCCCCTTAACAGGAGACTTCCCCGTGACCGTGCACCGTGTCCGCGCCGCCGCCTTCGCGGCCGTCCTGACCGCCGCCGCGCTCTCCCTCACCGCCTGCGGCTCCGCCGGGTCGAGCGCCACGTCCGGCGACACCGCCAAGGCCGGCGCCAAGGACGCCAAGGAGGCCACCTCCGCCGCCGACTTCGGCGGCATGGACGGCCTGGTCGCCGCCGCCAAGAAGGAGGGCAAGCTGCACGTCATCACGCTGCCCCGGGACTGGGCGAACTACGGCAAGATCATCGACTCCTTCAAGGCCAAGTACGGCATCGAGGTCGAGGAGGAGAACCCGGACGGCTCCAGCCAGGACGAGATCAACGCGATCAACTCCCGCAAGGGCCAGGACCGCGCCCCCGACGTGGTCGACCTCGGCAGCGCCTTCGCCCTGCAGGCGGTCAAGGACGGCATCCTCGCCCCCTACAAGGTGTCCACCTTCGACAAGGTACCGGACACCATGAAGGACGCGAACGGCGCCGCGGTCAACGACTACGGCGGCTACGTCTCGATCGGCTGCGACGCCAAGAAGATCGCCAACTGCCCGAAGACCTTCGCCGACCTGCTCAAGCCCGAGTACAAGGGCCAGGTCGCCCTCAACGGCAACCCGACCAAGTCCGGCTCGGCGTTCGGCGGCGTCTACGCGGCCGCGCTCGCCAACGGCGGTTCGCTGGACAACATCCAGCCCGGCATCGACTTCTTCGGCAAGCTGAAGCAGTCCGGCAACTTCAACCCGGTCGAGTCCACCCCGGCCACCATCGAGAAGGGCGAGACCCCGATCTCGATCGACTGGTCCTACCTGAACGCCGGCTACACCGACGAGTTCAAGGACAAGGGCATCGACTGGAAGGTCTCGATCCCGACCGACGGCTCCTACGCCCAGTTCTACAACCAGGGCATCAACAAGTGGGCCCCGCACCCGGCGGCCGCCCGCCTGTGGCAGGAGTACCTGTTCAGCGCCGAGGGCCAGAACCTCTTCCTCGGCGGCTACGCCACCCCGTCCACCTTCGAGGCGCTGAAGAAGGACGGCACCCTGGACACCGCCGCCGCCGCCAAGCTGCCGACCGTCGAGAAGCCGTTCACCACCTTCCCGACCGTCGACCAGATCAACGCGGCCAAGAAGGTCGTCACCGAGAACTGGACCAAGGCCATCGCGGGCTGACACCCAGGCCGCGCACCGCACTCCGGGCTCAGAAAAGGCACTCATGACCACGGCTCCCACCCCGGTGCCGACCACCCCCGCCGCCACCGTCACCGGTGGCGGCGCGGGGGCGTCCGCCACCGCCACGACCACCCCCACCACCACCGCCCCCACCCCCCGGCGACGGCCGCTCGCCCGCCTCGGCGGCGCCTCCTGGCTCGCGACCGTCCCGCTGCTGCTGTTCTTCCTGATCGGCTTCGGACTGCCCACCGTCGCCATCGTCATCGGCGCGTTCACCACCTCCAGCGACGCGGAGAGCGGCGCCGGGCAGTTCACCTTCGACAACATGGCGGACTCGGTCCAGGGCGGCTACCTGACCGCCATGCTGAGCAGCCTCAAGCTGTCCGCGCTGACGGCGCTGCTCGCCACCCTGATCGGCCTGCCGCTCGCCCAGGCGGTCGTCACCTCCCGGCGCACCTGGCTGCGCCAGGCGGTGCTCACCGCCTCCGGCGTGCTCGCCAACTTCGGCGGCCTGCCGCTCGCCTTCGCCTTCGTCGCCACCCTCGGCAACGCCGGCGAGATCACCAAGCTGCTGCACCTCACCGACCACGGCTGGTCGCTGTACTCCTTCACCGGCCTGACCGTCGTCTACCTGTACTTCCTCGTCCCGCTGATGGTGCTCACCATCACCCCGGCCCTGGACGGCCTGCGCACCCAGTGGCGCGAGGCGGCGCAGAACAACCGCGCCACCGGCATCCAGTACTGGCGCCACGTGGCCCTGCCGATCCTGGCGCCCTCGCTGCTCGGCGGCTTCGTGCTGCTGTTCGGCAGCGCCTTCGCCGCCTACGCCACCGCCGCCGCCATGGTCGGCGCGACCGTCCCGCTGGTCAGCCGCTCGATCGCGGACGCGCTCTCCGGCAACGTGCTGGTCGGCCAGGGCAACCTCGCCCTCGCCCTCAGCCTCAACATGATCATCGTGGCCGTCCTGGTGATGGCCGTGTACCTCCCCCTCCAGCGCCGGAGCGCCCGATGGCTCAGCTGACCACCCCCGCCCCCACGGTGTCCCGCCGGCCGAAGGTGCGCTGGTGGCGCGGCGTCGTGCTGCTGCTCGCAGGCCTGTACTTCGTCGTCCCGCTCGCGGCCTCCTTCTGGTTCTCCATCGACGACCCGCAGGGCATCTCCTTCGAGGCCTACACCGGGCTGCTCTCCGCCCCCGGCTTCCTGGACAGCCTCTGGCTGACCCTCGGCCTCGCCGTCGTGACCGTCCTGGTGCTGCTGGTCCTGCACGTCCCGGCGCTGATCGCCGTCCGGCTCGGCTCGCCCCGGCTGCGCCCGGTCATCGACGTGCTCTGCACCCTGCCGCTGGTCGTCCCGCCGGTCGCCCTGACCGCCGGCCTGATCGGCGTCCTCCGCTGGGGCCCGGACTACCTGATGGACACCCCGTTCTTCCAGACCTTCGTGTTCGTCCAGGACCCCGACTTCCCGCTGGTGCTGGTCATCGCCTACGTGCTGATGGCCCTGCCGCTCGCCTACCGCGCCCTGGACGCCGGCCTGCGCTCGGTGGACGTCCGCACCCTGGTCGAGGCCGCCCGCAACTGCGGCGCGAGCTGGCCGCGCGCGGTGTTCACCGTCGTCCTGCCCAACCTGCGCGGGGCCCTGCTGAACGCCTCCTTCCTCACCCTGGCCCTGGTGCTCGGCGAGTTCACCGCCGCCTCGATCCTCGGCTTCCAGCCCTTCCCGGTCTGGATCTACTCGGTCGGCAACAGCCAGGCCCACATGTCGGTCGCGGTCTCCATCCTGAGCCTGCTGCTCACCTGGCTGCTGCTGCTCCTGCTGGCCACCGTCGGCCGTGAGCGCCGCACCGAGACCGCCACCTCCTGAACCCCCCGGAGTCACCCATCATGACCACGGCCACCGCCCCCGTCACCGGCGTCCCCCTCGCCCCCGGCAGCGCCACCGTCGAATTCCGCTCCCTGCGCCGCGCGTTCGGCGCCACCACCGCGCTCGACGGCCTCGACCTCACCGTCCACCCCGGCGAGCTGCTCGCCCTGCTCGGCCCCTCCGGCTGCGGCAAGACCACCGCGCTGCGCATCCTGGCCGGCTTCGAGCAGCACGACTCCGGCCAGGTCCTGGTCGACGGCCAGGACATCACCGCGATCCCCGCCCACAAGCGCGACGCGGGCATGGTGTTCCAGTCCTACAGCCTCTTCCCGCACCTGACCGCCGCCGACAACGTCGCCTTCGGCCTGCGGATGCGCGGCACCGGCAAGGCCGAGCGCCTCAAGCGCGCCCAGGAGCTGCTGGAGCTCGTCGGCCTGCCGCAGCACGCCGGCCGCTACCCGCACCAGATGTCCGGCGGCCAGCAGCAGCGCATCGCGCTCGCCCGCGCGCTCGCCCTCCAGCCCCGGGTGCTGCTGCTCGACGAGCCGCTGTCCGCGCTGGACGCCAAGGTGCGGCTCTCGCTGCGCGAGGAGATCCGCCGCCTCCAGCAGGAGCTGGGGATCACCACCCTGTTCGTCACCCACGACCAGGAGGAGGCGCTGTCGATGGCCGACCGGGTCGCCGTGCTGCGCGCCGGCCGCCTGGAGCAGTGCGCCACCCCCTCCGAGCTGTACGCCCGCCCGGCCACCGCGTTCGTCGCCGAGTTCGTCGGCACCATGAGCCGCATCCCCTGCGAGCGCACCGGCGACGGCGTCGAGGTCCTCGGCCGCCGCCACGCCGTGGACGGCGCGCTGCCCGCCGACGGCGACCTGCACGTCCTGGTCCGCCCGGAGAACGTCCGGCTGACGCCCGACGAGCAGGGCGCGGCCCTGGTGGTCTCCGCGTCCTTCCTGGGCGCCGTCACCCGCCTCACCGTCCGCCTGGGCGACGGCACCGAGGTCAAGGCCGACCTTCCCACCGAGTCCGCCGCCGCCCTGCCGATCGGCTCGCGCGCCGCGCTCACCCTCCCGGAGCGGCCGGTCCTGGTCGACCGTCGTACGGTCTGAACCGACCGCCCCCTGCTTCTCCGAACCGCCGAAGGTACCGCCATGCCCGGAACTCCCCCACCCGCCGCCGTCCTCTTCGACATGGACGGCACCCTCGTCGACACCGAGCAGCTCTGGTGGCAGGCCGCCGCCGAACTCGCCGACGAACTGCACCACCCCCTCACCGAGGCGGACGCCCCCGAGGTGCTGGGCCGGGCGATCGAGCACACGGCCGCCCACCTCCACCGGGTCAGCGGCACGGCGTTGACCGAGGCCGAACTCGCCACCCGCCTCGGCGACTCCTTCGCCGGCAAGGTGGCCGCCGAGACCGTCCCCCGCCCCGGCGCCCTCACCCTGCTCGCCTCCCTGCGCGACGCCCGGGTGCCCACCGCGCTGGTCTCCGCCTCCCCCCGCCGGGTCGTCGACATGGTGCTGGGCACCATCGGCCGGGACTGGTTCGCCGTCACCCTGGCCGCCGAGGACACCCCGCGCACCAAGCCCGCCCCGGACCCCTACCTCGCCGCCGCCGCCCGCCTCGGCCTGGACCCGGCCAACTGCGTCGCCGTCGAGGACACCCCCACCGGCGTCGCCTCCGCCACCGCGGCCGGCTGCGCCGTCCTCGCCGTCCCCTCCAGCGACGTCCCCATCCCGGGCGACGCCCGGGTCACCCTGCTGGACAGCCTGGAGCACGCGGACCTGGCCCTGCTCGGGAAGCTCACCGCCGCTCCCGGGGCTTGACCCCCCGTGCCCTACCTCCTCCTCGCCCTGGCGATCATCAGCGAAGTCTGCGCCACCAGCTGCCTCAAGCTGACCGAGGGCTTCAGCAGACTCTGGCCGAGCGTGGGCGTGGCCATCGGCTACGTCCTCTCCTTCGTGCTGCTGGGCCGCGCCCTCAAGCACATCCCGGTCTCCGTGGCCTACGCCGTCTGGTCCGGCGCCGGCACGGCGGCCGTGGCGGGCATAGGCGTCGTCGCCTTCGGCGAGTCCCTGGGCCGCCTCCAGTGGCTCGGCATAGCCCTGGTGATCGTCGGAGTCGTCGTCCTCAACCTCAGGAGCGGCCACTGACCCGGGAGCGGCCACTGACCCGGGCCGCCGAACGGCGGGGCCGCGCGCCGAACGGCGGGGCCGCGCGCCGAGCGGCTCCGTCAGGCGCGGGGGCCGAGGAAGAGGCCGCCGCTCGCGTCGACGGTCTGGCCGGTGATCCAGCGGGCGGCGTCGGAGGCGAGGAAGGCGACGATGTCGGCGACGTCCTCCGGCCCTCCCAGGCGGCCGAGGGCGGTGGAGCGGGTGATGGAGTCGGCGAGGCCCGGGGCTTCGAAGACGGGGGCGTTGGCCGGGGTGCGGGTGGCGCCCGGGGCCACGGCGTTGACGGTGATGCCGCGGGTGCCGAGGTCGTTGGCCAGGGTCAGGGTCATCGTCTCGACCGCCCCCTTGGTCATCGCGAAGGAGGTCTGGGCCGGGTTGGCCATCCGGGTGGCCACGGAGGAGATCGTGATGACGCGGCCGCCGTCGGGGAGCAGCGGCAGGGCGCGCTGGACGGTGAAGTACGGCGCGCGGACGTTCACCGCGAACAGGTGGTCAAACTCCGCCCGGGTCGTGACGCCGAGCGGGCCCGCCGGTGCGGCGGCGGCATTGTTGACCAGGATGTCGAGCGGGCGGCCGCCGAGCACCGCCTCGACGCCCGCGAAGAGCGTGTCGACGTCGTCGTCCGTGCCCAGCTCCGCCCGTACGGCGGACGCGCTGCCGCCGGCCCGCTCGATCGCCTCGACGGTCGCGGCCGCGCCGGCCTCGTCGGTGCCGTAGTGCACGATGACCGCCGCGCCGTCGGCGGCCAGGCGTTCCGCGATGGCGCGGCCGATGCCGCGCGACGCCCCGGTGACCAGAGCCGTCTTCATCCCCGCACCCCACAGGTGGTAGTGACTACCATTCAGATAGGGTCTACCACATGCCAGAGCAGCCCTCAACACTCCGCGCCCGGCGCCGGGCCGAGACGCAACGCCTCATCCAGACCCACGCGGTGCGGCTGTTCACCGAGCGCGGCTACGACGCGACGGCGGTGACCGATGTCGCGCAGGCGGCCGGGGTGTCGCCGATGACCGTCTACCGGCACTTCCCGACCAAGGAGGACCTCGTCCTGACCGGTCAGGACGCCGAGCTCGTCGCCGAGCGGATCGCCGCCGCCCCCGCCGGCCGGCCCCTGGTCCGCCGGATCGGCACGGCCCTCGTCGGGGCCGCCACGGAGCTGACGGAGACCGGCGACGCCCGCTTCCTGCTCGCCCGGCTCCGGCTGATGATCACCACACCGGCCCTGCGGGCCAGGCACCTCGACAACCAGTACGCCCTCCAGCAGACGATCGTCGCCGCCCTCGGGGACACCGAGGACACCTTCCGCGCCCAGGCCGCCACCGGCGCCTGCCTGGCCGCCCTGCACACCGCGCTGGTGCGCTGGGCCGAGGACGACGGCCGGACGGCACTCCCCGAGCTGATCACCGAGGCGTTCGCGGCCGCCTTCGGCGACCGGCTCCGCTGAGGCGCCCGCGCAGCCGCAGGCCCGTCACGACGCGGCGCGGCGGGGCCCGGGTGGCCGCGGAGCCCGGGGCGGCGGCTCCACGACGGCCACGGGGCCGGGCGGCCGACGGACGCGGCGACCACCGGGGCCCCGGATCACCCCCGCAACCGGAGGCCGTAGGCGGCGGTGAGGGCGACGGCGCGGTCCTCGTCGCGGGACAGCGTGGTGAGGGCGGCGGTGGCCGCGGGGCCCGGGATGTCCACCAGGGCCTGGGTCAGCCGGCGGCGGGCGGCCGGCTGCCCGGCGGCCGAGGTCAGGCGGTCGACGAGGGCGGCCGCGATCCGGTCCGCCGACGCGGGCTCGGCCGCCAGCGCGCCCAGGGAGTCGGCCGCGTCCGCGTCGTTCGCCCCCTCGACGATCAGCTCGACGAGCGACGGGACCGCGTCGCCCGCTCCGCGCGCGCCGAGCGCCAGCGCCGCATGGCGGCGGACCACCGGGTCGGCGTGGTCGAGGGCGTCGCGCAGCAGGGCGGTGGCGGCGGGCTCCGGCAGTTCGGCGAGCGAGCGGACGGCGCGCTCGCGCACCCGCGCCGAGGGGGCGTCGAGCCCCTTCGCCAGCGGCGCCGCCGCCTCCTCCCCGGCCTGCGCCAGCGCCCAGCGCAGGGCCCCGGCGACGACCGCGTCCCGCTCCGCCAGCACCGCCTCGACCAGCGCCTCCACCGGCACCGGGGCGTCCTCGCCGGCCGCCAGGGCGGCGCGCTGGCGCGTCCTGGGGCTCGTCGACCCCAGCGCCTGGAGCAGCGCGACGGCCTGGAGGACGTCCTCCCAGCCGGCCGGTCCGGCGGCGTCGATCCGGCGCAGGCGGGTGAGCAGTTCCGTCTCCGCCGCGATCCGCCGCCGGGTCTCGCGGATGAGGTCGTCGACGAGTTCGCCGGGCGCGAAGCCGGGGTCGTCGAGCGCCCGTCCGACGTCGCGCAGCGACAGCCCCAGCGAGCGCAGGCTCTCCACGTGGAAGATCCGCCGGACGTCCTCGTCCGCGTACTCCCGGTAGCCGCCGTCGGTGCGCCCCGTCGGCCGCACCAGGCCGAGCGCCTCGTAGTGCCGGAGCATGCGGGCGCTGACCCCGGACCGTCGCGCGACCTCACCGATCAGCACCGGCTACCGTCCTTCCCCGCCGAGGGCCACGACGCGCTTCGCCTCCTCGATCGCGAGCTCGAAGCCGGCCTCCGGGTCCTGCCACAGCTGTTCGGTGGCCAGCGCGTGCGTGCGCACCCGGGGGTCGGGAGCCGTCGTGGCGGCCTCCAGGGCCGGCCGCACCGCCTCCCCGAGCGCGATCAGCGCCCGGCTGAGGCTCAGCTGCGTCGCCCGGTCGCCGCGACCGAGGTGTTTCGCCAACTCTACGGCCAGCCGCGGCCTCTCACACGTGGGCGCGAGGACGACCGCGGTCCGCCAGGCGGTCCGGGCCACCTCGTCGTCGGCGTCGGCGAGCAGGGCCGGGGTGATCGCGGGCCAGGCGCGCCGGTCCCCGATCTTGGACAGCGTGTGCAGGGCCTGGCCGCGCGCCCGGGCCCGGTCCGAGCGCAGTTCCCCGACCAGCCGCGGGACCGTCACCGACGGCGCGTGGCGGGTGAGCGCCCAGGTCAGCATCTCCCGCACGGAGAACTCGGGTTCCACCGCGCACCGTTCGACGAGCCCGCCGACGAACGCCGGGTCCGGCGCGGTGCCGACCGCCAGCGCGGCCTGCAGCCGGACCGAGGCATCGGCGTGCGCCAGCGCACCGAACGCCCGCATCGTGGTCGTCTTCTCCTGCGGCACGGTCATCGGGACCACCTCCTGGGCCCCAGCCAAGACCTTCTCACCGTGTCAAGGTCAAGCGACGGCGTCGGCCGCCACCCGGAAGCCGATGTTCCCGGCCGAGCTGTCCGGCGTGTTGGAGCTGCGCGCCGCCACCCGGTAGCGGTTGCAGTAGGAGGCGTGGCACATGTGCGAGCCGCCGCGCATCGCCCGCGCCGTGCCGTCGGGCGGACCGGACGGGTCGTGGCGCGGGCCGGTGCGGTGGAAGTCCGGGCTGAACCAGTCCGCGCACCACTCCCACACGTTGCCGACGGTGTTGTACAGCCCGAAGCCGTTGGGCCGGAAGGCGGTCACCGGGGCCGTCCCCCGGTGACCGTCCGCCGCCGTGTTCACGGTGGGGAAGACGCCCCGCCAGATGTTGCACGCGTACCGCCCGCCCGGCGCGAGTTCGTCGCCCCACGGGTAGCGCGCCTGCTCCAGGCCGCCCCGGGCCGCGTACTCCCACTCGGCCTCGGTGGGCAGCCGGGTGCCCGACCAGGCGCAGTACGCCTGCGCGTCGTTCCAGGAGACGTGCACCACGGGGTGGTTCTGGCGGGTGGTGACCGAGGAGCCCGGCCCCTCGGGCGCCCGCCAGCTCGCCCCGGCGACCGCCCGCCACCACGGCACGGCGGCCACCTGCGGGGAGGCGGCCGCCAGCCGGTCCGGCAGGAAGCCGTCGAAGACGTAGGAGAAGCCGAAGGTCTCGGCCTCGGTGCGGTGGCCGGTGGCCTTGACGAAGGTCGCGAAGGCGGCGTTGGTCACCGTGGTCGGCGCGATCCGGAACGGGCTCAACTCGACGGCGCGCACCGGCCCTTCGCCGTCCTCGGGGTAGCCCTGCCGGTCGTCGGTGCCCATCAGGAAGCGCCCGCCGGGCAGACCGGTGAGCTGCCGGGCCACCCGGGAGGCGGGGGCGGGGGCGGGGGCGGCGACGGGGGCCGCGATCGTGTGCGCGGCGGACCCGCCGGGCTCACGGCCGGGGGTGCAGCAGGGCTTGGTGCTGGACACGGGGGTTCCTCGCTGGTCGGGGTGCGGGGGGGGGGGGGGGGGCCCCCCCCCCCCCCCCCCCCCGGGCGGGGGGGGGCGGCCCCGGGGGGGCCCGGTTGGGCCCCCCCCCCCGGGGGGCCGCCCGCCGGTGGAGC
>NZ_JBHYUU010000143.1:13043-21744 GCF_042749955.1 Kitasatospora sp. NPDC059462
GGCGGCTGCCCGCTACGGATGGTGACTCCCCTTCCCCATTCCCGCCACAGTCCCGGCCCTACCCCCCCCCCCGGGGGGGTGGGGGGGGGGGGGCGCGCCCCCCACCCCCAGGACCACAGGGGAAGGGTCAGGCGGCCCGGTCGGCGGCCAGTTGCGCCGCCAGCGCCGGGATGCCGAGCGCCTGTTCCTGCTGCGGCGTGGCCTGGTACAGCAGGTTGCTCAGCTGGTAGGGGTCGGCCGCCAGGTCGTAGTACTCGCGGAACTTCACCTCGCCCGTGCCGGACACCGTGCCGTTGGCGTCGGTGTGCAGCGCGTAGTACTCGGTGTACTGCTTGTCGGCGCCCACGTACGAGGACCAGGTGGGCGGGCCACCCGCCGCCGTGCCCTGCTTCCACCACTCCACCAGCAGGTGGTTCCTGGTGGCGGTGGTGAGCAGCGAGTGGCCGTCCTGCGGGGTGTCGGGGGTGATGCCGACGGCGTCGAGGATGGTCGGGGCGACGTCGATGTTGGCGACGATCCGGTGGTCGGTGGTGCCCGCGCCGAGGCCGCCGGCCGGCCAGGACAGGTAGAACGGCACCTCGTGCGCCGGGGAGTAGGGCACGGACTTCTTGAGCCAGCCGTGGTCGGCCCAGGTGTAGCCGTTGTCGCCGAGGTAGATGACCAGGGTGTTCTCCAACTGGCCCAGCGCCACCAGCTTGTCGTGGATCGCCTGCACGGCGTCGTCGACGGAGAGCAGGGTGCGCAGCTGGCGGGTGCGCACGTCCTGGGCGTCGGCGAGGGTGGCGGTGGCGTTCTGGATGTAGCCGGGCTTGTCGCTGCGGTCGGCCTCGGGCACCGAGGGGCGCCCGTTCCACGGCGGGACGACGGTGTCCGCGTACTTGGGGGCCGGCACGTTGGGCTCGTGCGAGGCGTACGGGGTGACGTAGGCGAACCAGGGGCGGGTGTCGGTGGCGGCCTTGTCGAGGAAGGCCAGGGTGCGGTTGCGGATGATGTTGGTGGTGTAGCCGGTGAGGGTCTGGACGTCGCCGTCGATGTTCCAGGTGGCGTTGTTGTAGGCGGGCTGGAGCAGCGCCCACTCCTCGAAGTGCGGCGGGTTGTCGGCCACCGCCCAGGAGTTGAGGTACTTGCCGAACAGCCCGGTGCGGTAGCCGGCCTGCTTGAGGTAGCGCTGGACGGTGGTGTGCTGGTCCAGGCTGTGCGAGGCGCCGTTGTTGCGCACGCCGTGGTTGTGGGCGTAGCGGCCGGAGAACACCGAGGACCGCGAGGGCGCGCAGAGCGGCGTGGTGACGTGGCCGTTGGTGAAGCGGACGCCGTGGCCGGCGATCCAGTCCACGATCTGCGGGGTGGCCCACTCGGTGTGCTTGGGCTGGTCGTCGGTGACGATCAGCAGGATGTTGGGGCGGGCGGCACCGGCCGCCTCGGCCCGGCCCGCGGACGCCAGGGTGAAGGCCACCGGGGCGGCGGCGGTGGCGGCCGCGGCCGCGGCGCCGGCGAGGAAGCCGCGCCGGCCGACCCGGGGCGAACCGTTCGTTTCCGAATCGCCGATCTCGCTCATGAATTCCCTCCATGCTTTTCGGTGATTCCGGGTGTGGCCCTGCGGGAAAAGTCCCGCGCGGGCGCGCCGGAATCATTCACGGGGAAGCGGCCCACCGGTCCGCACGACGGCCGCGCCCGCACCCCGGACAGCATTCACGGGCACGGCGGCTCACCGGGGATCCGCGGCGAAGGAACCGGGGCACGTCACCGACCTGCACGAACGGTGCGGGGGCGAGCCACCCCGGAGAGGTCCGGCGGTGCTGCGGCGGCCCCCGTCCACCCGTCCGGGGGCCGCCGCCGACTCACGCCGGAGCGGCGGTACAGAGGGCGCTCGCGAGCCGTCCGAAATCGACGTGCCGGCGAGCAGCCAGGAACTCTCCAGCTGCCATGCGTGCGACTGTAGGAGTTCCCGGTGAACGCTGGCAATACCCGGACGCTTTTGTTTCCGGGTCATGTCGGATATCCGGCCGCAGGTTTCCGCTCGTCGACGACCGGGCGTCGCGCCGGGCCGACGCGCCCCTCACGTCACGGTGTCGTACAGCTCCTCGATCAGCCGGGCGACGGCCTCCGGTTCACGCAGCGTCGGATAGTGGTCGGAGGCGGCGAGCCGCACCAGCCGGCAGCCGGGGATCCGGGCCGCCGTCCGCTCGTTGAACTCCACGACCACCGGCCGGTCCAGCTCCCCCAGGGCCAGCACGGTGGGCGCGGTGATCCCGCCCAGCCGGTCGAAGGCGGCGGGTTCGCTCCGCAGGTACCCGACGTTGGCGAACCAGGCCGGCAGCACGGCCCTCAGGTGCGCGGCGCCGACCGGGTCGGCCTCGGGGGTGCCGCCGCCGGCCTTCCCCCACAGGCCCAGTCCGAGCCGGACGATGCCCTCCAGGTCGCCGGCCTCGGCCAGCCGGCCCATCTGCCGGTACAGCTCGGCGCCGGTGAGGTCGTAGCCGCTCACGGCGGGGACGAGCAGGGCCAGGCCCGCCACCCGCTCCGGGGCCGTCAGGGCCAGGTCGATCGAGGTGGCCCCGCCGTTGCTGTTGCCCACCAGCACGGCCCGCTCCAGCCGGAAGTGGTCGAGGACGGCCACGAGGTCCCCGAGCTGGGAGTACGGGACGGCGGGCGCGGGCGAACGGCCGTAGCCGCGGCAGTCGTAGCGGAGCACCCGGTGCCGCGCGGCGAGTGCGGGCAGGACCGGGTCCCAGAGGGTGGAGTCCCCGACGCCCGGATGGAGCAGGACCAGCGGCAGCCCCTCCCCGCCCGAGTCCTCGGCCCAGAGCTCGCCGCCGGCGACGGCCACCATCGTCTCCATGCCCCCAGTCTGACGACCCCGGGGGCGGGCACAAGCGCACGAACCCGCCGGTTCCGCCGTTCCCGTGAGGGCCCGCCCGCGCCGCGTGCGGGGCCCGGGCGGCCGGCGGGCGCTCCGGCTCCCGGACGCAGCACCCGTTCGCGGGAACACCGGCCCCGGCCGGGTGTGCTCGTCCGCGCCGGCCACCGCCTCGGCGGCGTTCTCCGGCAGCATGCTCCGGCCGGGCGCCGCCGCCCGGAGGCGGGCCGGCGCGGCCGGGTCGTGGGCGCCGGCAGCGATCCGGTCCACGCGAAGGCTCCTGGGCGGAGCCTGCGCACGAGGCGGACGGACGGCCGGGCGGGCGCGCCTCCCGCCGCGCCCGCCCGGTGTGCCCCCCGATATGCCCCCCCGGTGTGCCCCCGGGTCAGCCTGCCAGCAGCGCGGGCAGCTCGGCGACGGACGCCAGGACGTGCGTCGCCCCGTCCGTCCGCAGGCGCTCCTCGCCATGGGCGCCGGTGAGGACGCCGGCCACCACGGAGGCCCCGGCGCGCGAGCCGGTCAGCATGTCGTAGCCGGTGTCGCCGGCCACGGCGATCTGGCGCACCGCGTCGGTCCCGGTGCGCAGCAGCGCGGTGAGCGCGAGGTCCGGGTACGGGCGGCCGCGGCCGGCCTCGGCCGGGCACAGGGTGAGGTCGGCGATCGACTCCCAGCCGAGGGCGGTCAGGATGCGGTCCTGGGTGGCCCGGGAGAAGCCGGTGGTGAGGACCACCTTGCGGCCCTGGCCGCGGAGTTCGGCGATGGCCTCGGCCGCGCCGGGCAGCGCCTCGCAGTGGCCGGCGTCGACGAGGTCGTGGTAGGCGGCCTCGAAGGCGGTGTTGGCCCGCTGGGCCTTCTCCTCCTCGCCGAACAGGTGGCGGAAGACGGAGATCTTGGACTCGCCCATGGTGGCGCGGACGTGGTCCAGCATGCGGGCGTGCTCGGGGCTGCCGGCCTCGACGCCGAGCGAGCCGGCGGCGGCCTGGAAGGCGCGCTCGACCAGGCCGTCGTCGGCCACGGTGGTGCCGGCCATGTCCAGGACGACCAGGCGGATGTCGTACGACACGATGTTCAGTTCCTTCGACGGGCTTACGGGACTATCGGGGCTGACGGGCTTACAGGTTGGCGAGGTTCGCCGTGGTCTCGGCGATGGCGGGCGAGCAGGTCATGCCGCGGCCGCCGGGGCCGGTGACCAGCCAGACGCCGTCGCGCACCCGCTCGCGGTGGACGACCCGGGTGGTGTCGACGCACTGCGCGTACACGCCGGCCCAGCGGCGGCGGACCCGGGGCAGCGGGCGGCCGAGCAGGTCCTCGACCACGCCCACCAGGTGGTCGTACGGGTCCTCGACCACGTCGAAGCCGAACGGCTGGTCGTACTCGTGGGTGTCACCGATGGTGAGGCCGCCGTCCAGGCGCTGGACCATCAGCAACTGCATCTTGTGCTCGGCCGCGACCGGCGGCTGCGCCTGCACCTCGCGCAGGCGGTCCAGGGCGGTGCCGGCGAAGGCCGGGTAGTAGCGGAAGGAGTCGCCGTCGGCGACCGAGGTGGTCAGCGTCTCGCCCAGCGGGTCGGTCTGCATCATCTGCAACCGCACCTTGCGCACCGGCAGCTCGGGCGCCAGCTCGCGGACCAGGCCGCCCAGCCAGGCGCCGGTGCACAGGACGACGAGGTCGCCGGTGTGGACGTCACCGTGGTCGTCGCGGACGGCGTTCTCGCCGATGACGTCGCGGACCTCGCGGCCGGGCAGGAAGGTGTAGCGGCCGGTGGCGGTCAGCGCGGCGCGCAGCGCGGGCTGGGCGACGCGCGGCTCGACGGCGGCGTCCCGCTCGCAGTGCAGGGCGCCGAGCAGCGTGCCGCGCAGGGCCGGGTTGAGGGCCCGGGTCTGCTCCGGGTCGAGCAGCCGGTAGCCGCGCAGCTCGGCGTCGGGCAGGGTCAGCGCCTGTTCGGCGACCGCGAGTTCGGCCTCGGTGCGGATCGCGGTGAGCGATCCGTTGGCCCGGAAGCCGAGGCCGGGCACCTGCCCGCCGATCCGCTCCCACAGCTCGCGGGCCCGCACCGCGGTCTCCAGCTCCTCGCCCTGGGCCCGGCCGCTGACCCAGACCAGGCCGAAGTTGCGCACCGAGGCGCCGCGCGCCTCCGCCTCGCGCTCCAGGTGGACGACCTCGTGACCGCGCTCGACGGCCTGCCAGGCGTGCATGGTGCCCAGCACGCCCGCTCCTACGACGATGACTCTCATGCGGCCAGACTGGTGCCGCCGGGTGACCGAGGGGCGTCCGAGCGGCGGCCCGCAGATGAACCGACCGATAAGTTGTACAGACAACCTGACGGTAACCTCGACCGGATCCCCGGGCCGCGGCCCCCGGGCCGCCGGACCGCCCTGCCCGGTTCAGCGCCGCACGGCCGCCCGCAGGTAGTGCCGCCGGCCGAACTTCGGCTCGTCGACCGCCGTCAGCTCCTCCACCTGGAACCGGTACAGCGCCGCCGCCCCGCCGCCGGTCAGGAACTGCCGCCGGACCTCGTCGTCCTGCGCGAAGGCGGGGTAGCGCCCCTGGTAGGCGGCCAGCGCCGCCTCCGCCTGGTGCCCCCAGGCCTCGCCCGCGCTGCCGGTCAGCTGCAGGCCGCGCAACTGCTCGCCGAAGACCGGCGGCGGCAGGAACACCGTGGCCGCCGCCCGGGCCTCCTCGGCCAGGTGGTGGCTGTGCCGGGTGGCGCGCTCGCTGACGAAGTAGAGGACGAGGTCGTCGTCGTACGCGAAGAAGGCGAGGTTGGCGTGCGGGCCGTGCTCGTGGCCCGCGGTCGCGAGGGTGAGCACCATCGCCTCGGCCAGCAGCCCCTCGACGCCCTTGCCGAGCTCCTCGGCGGGCCAGTCCCCCTGGGTGATGTCGAGTCGGTACGGCATGGGCAGCACTTCCCTCCACTGGCACGCCCGGCGCGCGCGGCGCCCTGGCACGACTGAGCCGGGCGGGTGCGCCCCTCGGGGGCGGCCGCGCCCGGCTCACATGCTCTCCCCGCCACCCCGGGCACACAAGGCCCGGGACGGCGCCCGGCCCGGAACCGGCGCCCGGGTCAGTCCCGCCGCGCGCCGACCGGCCGGCCCGCCCGGTCCGCCACCGCCCCCGGACCCGCGCCGAGCAGCGGCCGCAGCGGCCCGGACCGGTTCCGCTCCACCAGTGGCCCGGCCGCGCCCGCCGCCAGCGCGAGCGGGACGGCCACCACGAGGCCGACCAGCGCGCCGGCCAGCACGTCGTGCGGGTAGTGCACCCCGACCCAGACCCGGGAGGCGCCCATCAGCACGGCGGCCACCGCGGCCACCGCGCCGATCCTGCGGTCGGCGAACCAGAGCGCGGCGGCGGCCGCCACGGCGATCACCGTGTGGTTGCTCGGGAAGGACCAGTCACCCGGGCCCGGGCAGGCCTCCAGGGTGTCGCGCACCCGCAGCTGGGCACACGGGCGGACCTCCTCCACCAGCCCCTTGAACCCGGAGTTCACCGCGTAGGCGGCGAGCACGACCAGCGGCGAGGCCAGCACCCGCGCCATCACCGCCGGAGCGGCGCCGCGCGCCCGCCACCAGGCGGCGAGCATCAGCAGTGCGAACAGGCCGAGGCCGAGCAGTGACCACAGCTCGGCCAGCCGGTTGAACCAGTGCGGCGCGGCGTCCGCCCAGCCGACCACCCGGCGGTACAGGCCGCCGTCGATGCCGCTGCCGTCGTACACGGCCAGCAGCTCGCGGGCCGCCGTCACCGGGCGTCACCGCCGTGACGGCGGGCCCGCCGGGCGCGGAACAATTCCAGAACAATCGGGAGCATGGAGACAACTACTACCAGACCGATGACAGGTAGCAGATAACGGTCGATACTGGGCACGGACGACCCGAGCGCGTACCCGGCGAGCACCACCCCGACGGTCCACAGCGCGCCGCCCGCCACCTGCCAGAAGGTGAACGAGCGGACCGGCACGTCGAGCACGCCGCAGAGCGGATTCAGCACCGTCCGGACCACCGGGACGAACCGCGCCAGCACGATCGCCCTGCCGTGCCCGTAGCGCGCGAGCAGTTCCTCGGCCCGCACCACCCCCTCCCGCAGGCTGCGCCGCCGTGACCGGCGCAGCAGCGCGCGCCCGCCGCGCCGTCCGAGCAGATAGCCGGCCTGGGCGCCTGCCAGCGCCCCGACCAGGGCGGCGGGCAGCACCTGAACGAGCTCCAGTTGCGGCCCCTTCGTCGCCCCGGGGACGCAGAGCAGGCCGGCCGTGAAGAGCAGTGAGTCGCCGGGCAGGAAGAAGCCGACCAGCAGCCCGGTCTCGGCGAACAGGACGACCGCGATGCCGAGCGCGCCGAAGGCGGCGAGCAGCGACGAGGCGTCCAGCGGATTGACCGCGAGGGCGTTCCCGCTGGCCAGCGGGGTGACGAGCGCCGAGGCGGCGGACGGATCGAGCAAGGCCGACGGACCTCCCGTACGTTGGTGGGCGGCACCGCAGGGCGCGCCCGACTGTCTACAATCACGTAGACGGTCTACATGACTGTAGACGATAACTGGAGGAACCCCCGCCATGTCCGACGTACCGTCCGCCCGCCGGCCCGCCGGGGAGCTGGAGGCCGAGGTGCTCGCCGCCCTCTGGGCCGCGGACCGGCCGCTGACGCCGCAGGACATCCAGGGCGCCCTCGGCGACGGCCTGGCCCGCACCACCGTCGCCACGATCCTCGCCCGGCTGCACGACAAGGGGACGGTGCACCGCACCCGGGCCGGCCGCGGCTACGCCTACACCCCGGCCGTCGCCGACCCGGCCGGGCTGGCCGCCCGCCGGATGCACGCCGAACTGGGCCGGGAGAGCGACCGCTCGACCGTGCTCGCCCGGTTCGTCTCCGACCTCTCGGCGGAGGACGAGCGGCTGCTGCGCGACCTGCTCGGCGACGAGGACGCCGCCCGGTGACCGTCGCGGTCTGGGCCCCGCTGCTGCTGCCCTTCCTCGCCGTCCTGCCCGCCCGCCGGCTCGCCGAGGCGCTGCCGCCGCGCGCCGCCGCGTGGACGCTGGCCGCCACGGCCGCCGTGCTCGCGGGCGGCACGCTCTGCTCGCTCGGGCTGCTCACCGCGGCCGGGCTGCTCCGGCTGCCGCCGGTCGCCGCCCTCGGTCACCTCTCCCCCCGCTGGCTCGCCGCCGGGACGCCGGGCACCCCGGCCGCGGCGGCCCTGCCGGCCGCCCTGGCACTCGCCGTCCTCGCCGCCCTCGCGCTGCGCACCGCCCGGCACCACCGGCGCGACCTGGACGCCGCCCGCAGCGCCGTCGACGCCGCCACCGGAAGCGACGCCGGAGCCGGCTCCGAGGCCGCCGCGACCCGCGCCACCACCGGCGCCACCGTCCGGACAACCGGCCCGCACGACCGGCATCCGGACACGCGCCCCTCGCGCGCATCCATGCGCCGGGCGCGCACCCCGTGGACCCAGCGCGCCAGGCGACGGCTCACCACCCCACCCGCCACCGAGCTCACCGTCCTGCCCGACGAACGCGCCGACGCCTTCGCCCTGCCCGGCCGCCCCCGCCGCCCGGGCCGCCCCGCCGAACCCGGCCGGATCGTGGTCACCACCGGCATGCTCCGGGCCCTGGACGCCCGCGAACGCGCGGCGCTGCTCGCCCACGAGCGCACCCACCTGACCGCCCGCCACCACCTCTTCCTCGCCCTCGCCGCCCACGCGGCCACCGCCCACCCGGCCCTGCGGGCGCTGCGCGCACCGCTCGGCTACCACCTGGAGCGCTGGGCCGACGAGGCCGCCGCCGCCCGGGTCGGCGACCGCGCGGTGACCGCCCGCGCGGTCGGCCGGGCCGCCCTCGCCGCCGGGCGCTCCCCCCGGCCG
>NZ_JBHYUU010000144.1:0-21528 GCF_042749955.1 Kitasatospora sp. NPDC059462
CCCACCGGGGCCCCCGCGGCCCCGGCACCGGGGGGGGGGGCCCCCGCGGGCGGCGGGGGATCAGTACCAGTACTGGGTGGAGCCGGAACCCGGCGGCCACTGGACCACCGGTGTGCCGCTGGTCCGGTTGGCCTCGAACAGGTCCAGGCTGAGCCCGCTGTGGCGGTTCACCGCGGACCACTCGCTGTGGGAGGGGCGGGGGACCTTCTGCCACGCCTGGTTGGTGCCGCGGTTGCAGGTCCACTGGACGAGCCGGGTGCCCGGCTCGGTGCTGTAGTCCGGGACGTCCAGGCACTTGCCGCTGTTCACGTTGACGAACTCTTCGTGGGCGGTGCGGATCCACCGCTGGTTGGCGCCGTTGTGGCAGTCCCAGATCCGGACGGGGGCGCCGTCGTCGGTCCGCCAGTCGGCGACCTCCAGGCACTTGTGGATGTTGAGGTAGCCGCTGATCGGCCCCGGGACGCCGTCGGCGTGGGCGCCGGGGGCCGGGAGGAGGACGAGGCCGGCGGTGGCGGCGAGCACGGCGGCGGCCGCGCCCGGGCGGTGCGGGGCGGTGCGGTGGGTGCGCACGGTGGACTCCCGGATCACTGGAGGCCGGCCGGCCTGGACGAGTAGAGCCACTTCTGGTTGTACCCGTGGTTGGCGTGCCACTGGATGACCGGGGTGCCGGGCGTCGGGTCCTCGCCGCGGACGTCCAGCAGGAGCCCGCTGTTGGTGTTGGTCAGGGTGTACAGCCCGACGTGGTGCACCAGCTCGGCGGTCCACTTCTGGTTGTCGCCGCCGTGGCACGGCCAGATGATGGCCTGCACGCCCTCCTCCCTGCTGCCGAAGGGGATGTCCAGGCACTTGCCGCTTCCGACGCCGACCAGTTCGTGGGCGTCGGTCCAGTACCACGTCTGGTTGGCGCCGCCGTTGCAGGGCCACTGCTCGACGGGCGCGCCGTCGTCGGTGCGCTGGTCGGTGACGTCCAGGCACTGCTGGAGCGGGGACCGGTTGATGGTGATGAGCGCGACGGGCTGGGCGGGGCCGGCCTGCGCGGTGGTGGGGGTGACGAGGCCGAGCGCGGCGGCCGCGGTGAGGACCGCGGCCGCCGCGACGGGGCGGCGGGTGGTGCGACGACGGGTCATGGGTTCCCCTCGATGCGTACGGGAAGGAGGTCGTGGTGCGGTCAGCCGTCCCCGCCGGGCCGGCAGTCGAGGTTGTAGGTCCACTTCTGGTTCGCCCCGCCGTTCCACGGCCACTGGGCGACCTTCGCACCGTCGGCGGAGCTGCTGCCGGCCAGGTCGAGCATGAGCCCGCTGTTGAGGTTGATGATCAGGCGGCTGCCGTCGGACAGGCAGTTGGCGTCGCTCCACCGCTGCTCGGGCCTGCCGTTGCAGGTCCGCTGCTCGACCTGGACGCCCCACTGGGTGGAGGCGCCGGGGACCTCCAGGCACTTGCCGCTGTACGCGTTGGTCAGTTGGCCGGCGTCGCTCCAGCTCCACTTCTGGTTGGCGAGGTCGGTGCAGGTCCACTGCCGGGCGGCGGCGCCGTCGTCGGTGCGCCAGTCGGCGATCTCCAGGCACTTGGTGCTGGCGCTGTTGCGGATCTGGACATACGAGTGGTCGCGGGCCGCCGCCGGCGCGGCGGGCAGTGCCGCCGCCAGGGCGGCGGTGAGGGCGGTGGCGGCGCCGAGGCGGGCGGTGCGGGTGCGCCGGGGCGTGCTCATGGGTCCTCCTTCGGGATCGGTGGGTGTGAGCGGGAAACCGGGCCCGGAGCGGGGGATCAGGAGGTCGGGCCGTCCGGGCCCGGGGTGAAGTCCGAGGGGGCCCAGATCTGGTTGTAGGCGACGGGCGTGTCGATCGGGTTCCACTGGATCACCGGCGCGCCGTTGACCGTGCTGGCGAAGGCGACGTCGAGGACGAGCCCGCTGTACGCGTTGACGTAGCGGCGGCTCCCGGAGTGCATCAACTGCTCGGTCCACTGCTGGTTGGTGCCGCCGTTGCAGGTCCACACCACGATCCGGGTGCCGGGCCGGGTGCTGTACCTCGGGACGTCCAGGCACGTGCCGCTGTTGGCGTTGACCAGGGTCCGGTCGGCGGCCCAGTACCACTGCTGGTTGGCGCCGCCGGTGCAGGTCCACTGCTGGACGGGGGCGCCGTCGTCGGTGCGCCAGTCGGCGACCTCCAGGCACTTCTCGGAGCCGAGGTTGGTGATGCCGAAGGGCCGGCCCAGCTGGTCGGGGGCACCGGCCCGGGCGTGCGCGGCCGGGGCGGTGAGGGCGAGGGCCGCGGTGAGCGCGAGCAGCGCGGCGGCGGGGCGGAGGGACATGGGACTCCTCGTGGGTGATCGGGTCCGGTGCCGGGACGGCTGGCGTCCCGGCACCGATGGCCATCTGTCAGAAGGGGGGCATGGAGAACCTGGGCACGAGCCCGGCCCAGGTCTGATTGTCGCCGCCGTTGGCGCCCCAGGTGACGACCGGAGCACCGTCGGAGGGGTCGAAGCCGTACACGTCGAGGACCGTCTCCAGGAAGCTGGTCACGGGTCCGGTCGACGGCTGGCTGACGCCGGGCACGTGCCACCGCTGGTTCGGCGGGTAGCCCATGGAGGAGCAGGTGTACTGGATCAGCTGGACGCCCCAGGCGGTGCTGCGACCGGGGATGTCCAGGCACAGACTGCTGTGCTGGTTGAGGACGAAGCTGCCGTTGTTGACGATCCACTGCTGGTTGGCGCCGCCGGTGCAGGTCCACTGCCGGACCGGGGCGCCGACGTCGGTGCGCCAGTCGGCGACCTCCAGACACTTGCCCGTGGCGGTGTTGCGCAGTTCGAAGGGGGGCGTGTAGGTGACCCCGGCACTGGCCGTGCCGGGTGCGGTCAGGACGGCCGCCGCTGCGGCGACGAGTGCGCCGAGGGCGGCGCCGAGGCGTCGTCTTCGGGCGGGGGCGGCGTGGGTCACGAGTGTCCTCCTGGGGTGCGGCGGATGGTGCGCTCGGACAGGAAGCCGAGGAGTCGGAACCACGACTCCCTTGCGGCGTCGTGGTGTTGGACAGCCGCGAGTTCGAAATAGTTGTGCGGAGTCTGAGGAAAAGTCATGAACTCGTGCGCACAGCCGGCTTCGGTCAGCGCGGCGTCGAAGGCGGCGACCGCGCTCGGCGGGATGTGCTCGTCGGCGCCGCCCCAGAAGGCGAGGATCGGTGCGCTCAGCCCGGCCGCGAGCTGGGTCGGCCCGGGCGCGCCGTTGAGGGTGTCGGGGTAGCCGTAGAAGCCGACCGCGCCGGCCAGGCCGAAGCGCGGCGCGGCGGCGCGGAAGGCCTGGCGGCCGCCGAAGCAGAAGCCGAGCGCGACGACCTCCGGGGCGCCGAGCGCGCGCAGGTGGCGGATGCCCGCGGTGAGGTCGGCGTCCAGGCCCTCGGGGGTGAGGGCGAGCAGGTGCGGCAGCAGCCCCGGCAGCTCGCCGAATTCCGCCGCGCGGTCCCGCGGGACGGCGCCGGCGGTGCGGCCGTAATAGTCGAGGACGAGCGCCGGGAATCCCTGTTCGGCGAGCCGGGCGGCGGTCTGCCGGTAGAAGGCGGAAAGGCCCTTGTTGTCCGGCAGGACGAGCACACCCGGTCCGGCGGGGTGCTCCGGGCGGGCCAGGAAGGCGCCGAACGCGGTGCCGTCGGCCGAGGTCAGGGTGAGGTCGGCGGTCTCGGCGAGGGTGTGGGTGGCGGGGGTGAAGACGGGCGGGGCGGCATCGGCCTCGTAGCACACGGGAATTCCTTCGCGACAGCGGAAACGCCGGGCGCGCGGTGGGCGCGCCCGGCGTTCCGGAATGCTAGCGAGAATTCCCCGAGGAATTTCCCATCATATCGCAGGGGTGTTTTTTTCGAAAGACTTCTTCGATTCCGGAGTGGTCACGTTTGCGGGCCCCGCACCGCCGGGGGCGTGCTCCTCGGCCCGGCGCAGCGCCCCCGCGCTCAGCATCAGGGCTGCGGCGAGGGCGGTGACCACGCCGAAGGAGACGGTGAGCGAGGTGGCCTGGGCGAGGCCGCCGATGATCGCCGGGGCGATCAGCCCCGAGGTGTAGGTGACGGTGGCGACACCGGCGATGGCCTGGCTGGGGTTGCTGCCGATGCGGCCGGCCGCGGCGAAGGCCAGCGGGACCACCACCGCGACGCCGACGCCGATCAGCGCGAACCCGGGGACGGCGAGCGCGGGGCGGTCGGCGGCGACCACCAGCACTCCGCCGCCGGTGGCGATCGCCCCGCTCAGCCGGGCGGCCCGGACCGCGCCGAGCCGGCGGATCACCACGTCGCCGGCGAGCCGGCTGACCGCCATGGTGAGCGAGAACGCGGTGTAGGCGGCCGCCGCCACGGCGGGCGACGCGCCGGTGACCTCGCGCAGGTAGACGCCGCTCCAGTCCATCGAGGCGCCCTCGGCGAACACCGCGCAGAAGCCGACCAGTCCGATCACCAGCGAACTGCGCGGCGGCAGCGCGAAGCGCGGCGGCGCCTCGGCGTGCTCGGCGGCGCGCACGTCCGGCAGCGCGCCGCAGACCGGCTGGGTGGCGAGCAGCAGGACGAAGGCGGTGATGCCGATCTGCAGCCGGGGGTCGACGTCCTGATGGACCGCCAGGATGCCGATCCCGGCCGCGACCAGTCCGCCCGCGCTCCACATCCCGTGCAGGCTCGACATGATGGAGCGGCCGAGACGCTGCTCGATCTCCACGCCCTGGGCGTTCATCGCCACGTCCGACATGCCCGCCGTCGCGCCGCACACCAGCAGGAACAGGCAGAGCACCGGCAGCGAGGGGGCGAACGCCGGCAGGGCCAGGGCCAGGCAGCAGAGCGACAGCAGCCCGGCGACCGACGCCCGTCCGCCGTAGCGGTGGACGACCCGCCCGGCCAGCGGCATCGCGAGCGAGGAGCCGATCGCCGGCATCACCAGGGCGAGGCCGAGCTGGCCGGGGGAGAGGCCGAGGTGGTCCTTGATCCACGGGATCCGGCTGACGAAGGTACCGCCGGCGGCGCCGTGCACGGCGAAGACGAGGGCGATGGCGATACGTGCGCGCCTCGCGCCGCCCGTGCCGTCGAAGGGTGGTCCTGCTGGGGTCAGGCTGGTGGTCATCCGGCTCTTCCCTCCCCGTCGCGGTCGGTGCGGCGGTGCCCTGGGGGTGGTGTGGTGGGTGTGGTGGTGCCCGTCGACGTGGCAGTGCGGCGACGGTTCGATAAATTATCAGGAAGGGACACTGATAGAAACACTCTGGAAGGATGTCCGGCCATGACCACCGCGCGAACGGCCACGCCGAGCACCGCCCGGGCGATCAACGACCGGTTGGCGCTCAACCTGCTGCTCGACCAGGGGCCACTGACGGCGACCGAGCTGCGTGACCTCACCGGCCTCTCCCGGCCCACGGTCGCCGACCTGCTCGACCGGCTCCAGCGGACCGGCCTGGTCGCCGTCGTCGGCGAACGCGGCGAGCAGCGGCGCGGCCCCAACGCCCGGCTCTACGCGCTGGTCGCCTCCCGCGCCCACCTCGCCGCCTTCGACGTCCGCTCCGGCGGTGTCACCCTGGTCGTCGCCGACCTGGCCGGGCAGACCCTGGGAGGCACCGAGATCGCCGTCGCCGGGACCGGCTCCGACGCCGCCGCCCACCGCGACGCCGCCGGGCGGATCGTCCGCACCCTGCTCGACACCGCCCGCCGGGCCGGCGTCGAGCACCTGCACACCGTCGCCGTCGGCGCCCCCGGCCTGGTCGACCCCGCCACCGGCCGGCTCCAGTCCACCGGTGAACTGCCCGCCTGGCACGCCGAACTCCTCACCGCCCTGCACGACCTGCCCGGCACCGACGTGATCCTGGAGAACGAGGTCAACCTCGCCGGGCGGGCCGAGCACCGGATCGGCGCCGCCCGCGGCCGCGACGACTTCGTCCTCGTCTGGCTCGGCCACAGCGTCGGCGCCGCCGTCGTCCTCGGCGGCAGACTGCGCCGCGGCGCCACCGGCGGCACCGGCGAGATCTGCTTCCTGCCCGTCCCCGGCACCGTCGCGCTGCCGACCGACACCAGCTGCGAGGGCGGCTTCCACAGCCTGGCCGGCAGCGCCGCCGTCTGCGGGCTGGCCCGCGCCCACGGGCTGCCCGTCGGTCCGGCCGACGACGCCCCCGCCGCCGAGGCCGCCGTCCGGGCCGCCCTCGACGCGCTCGGCGACGGGCAGCCCGGCGGGCCGTTCCTGGACGAGCTGGCCGGGCGGATCGCCCTCGGCGCCTCCGCGGTCTGCGTGGTCCTCGACCCCGGCTGCGTCGTGCTCGGCGGTGAGATCGGCCGGGCCGGCGGCGCCGAACTCGCCGCCCGGGTGGAGCGGCGGCTCGCCGGGCTCTCCCCGCTGCGCACCGAGGTCCGCCCCGGCGAGGCCGGCGGCGGCGCGGTGCTCGCCGGCGCCGTGCTCACCGCCGGCGACGCCGTGCGCCGGGACCTCTTCGGGGAACCGTAGGCCCTGTGCGCCGGCGGCCGGCCGGTACGGCAGGATGGGCCGCGGAGCCGGGGCCGGGCGGGGGCGAACCACGGCCGTCCCCCCGGCCGACCGTCCGCACCACCGTCAGGAGTCGCAACCATGGGCCAGCCCGGGGCACCGGCCAACCCGTACCGCATCGGCGAGGCCGCGGCGCTGCTCGGCGTGAGCGCCGACACCATGCGGCGCTGGGTGGACGCCGGCCGGATCGCCGCCGAGCGCGACGAGAACGGCCACCGGATCATCGCCGGTGCCGAGCTGGCCGCGTTCGCGCGGGAACTCGCCCGCCCCGAGACCGCCGCCGCCGAGGGCCGCCCCTCCTCGGCGCGCAACCGCTTCCCGGGCATCGTCACCGACGTGGTGCTCGGCGACGTCGCCGCCCAGGTGGAGATCCAGGCCGGCCCGTTCCGGGTGGTCTCGCTGATCAGCCGGGAGTCGGCGGAGGAGCTGGAGCTGGTGCCCGGGGCACCCGCCACGGCCGTCATCAAGTCGACCAATGTGATGATCGAACTGCGCTGAGCGCCGACCGCCGAGGAGAGGACGCCCCCATGCCCCACGACCCGCTGCCGTCCACCCAGAGTGCCGTCCTCGCCGTCGAGGCGATGGCCGCCCGGCACGGCCGCTCGGTGCGCGCCAGTCACGACATCGGCGCCGACCGGACCTTCGCCGGGCTGGTCGGCACCGACGGCGGCGGCCGGGACGCATTCGCGGCGATACCGCACGAGGCGCTGGTCGAGATCTCCGGCGTCCCCGAGGTCACCGTCCGCCTCTTCGTCCACGACGAGGCCGTGGTCACCGTGGACGACATCGCCTTCGACGTGCCGCGCGACAGCGTCCCGGCGTTCCTGAACTCCGTGTGGACCGGCCTGGTCCACCTCAAGCAGCGGGTCTTCCCGCCCTCCTGCACCATGATCGTCACCGTGCCGGGCGAGCGGAGCTACCGTGAGGCCGTGACCCTGTACACCCTGACCCCGTGGCTGGCCGGCAAGCTCCGCTGACCCCGGCCGCCCGCGCGAAGACCGCCGCTCCGACCCGATGAACGGACCGATGACCGCATCCGCCGCCCGCCGCCCCGTCCTCGCCGTCGCCCACCGCGGCGACCCGTACCGCCACCGCGAGAACACCCTGCCCTCCGTCGAGTCCGCGTTCGCCGCCGGCGCCGACGCCGTCGAGGTGGACGTCCGGCTGACCCGCGACCGGGTCCCCGTCCTGCTGCACGACGAAACCCTCGAACGCCTCTGGGGCGACCCCCGCCCGCTCTCCCGGCTCACCGCCGAGCAGCTCGACGCCCTCGACGACGGCCGCTACCGCGTCCCCACCCTCGCCGAGGCGCTCAAGGCCACCGCGGCCGCCGCGCCCGGCGCCACGCTGCTGATCGACCTCGACGACGCCGGCCCGGCCGCCGCCACCTGGGAGGTCGTCACCGGCCTCGGCGCCGAGCAGCGGGTCGGCTTCTGCGGCCCCGCCTCCGCCATGCTGGCCGTGCGCGCGCTCGCCCCCGACGCCGAGATCGCCCTCACCTGGAAGCAGCCCCGGCTGCCCGTGCGCGCCCTGCTCGACGACCTGCGCCCGACGTTCATCAACCCGCCGTTCGGCCTGGCCACCCCCGGCTTCACCGCCGCCGCCCACCAGGCCGGGCTGTCGGTCTCCACCTGGACCGCCGATCTGCGCCGCACCATGCGCAAGCTGAGCGAGGCCGGCGTGGATTCGATCACCAGCAACCGGATCGCCCTGCTGCGCGCCGTCCTGGACGGCCGCCGGTGACCGGCGGCCCGCAGGGGGAGGACGGCGGGGTGCTGGGCCCGCGGGCGCTCGGCCGCGCGCTGCTGGCCCGTCAGCACCTGCTGGAGCGCACCGACGCCGCCCCGGCCGCGATGATCGGGCACCTCGGCGGCCTCCAGGCCCAGGCCGCCCCGCAGCCGCCCTACCTCGGCCTGCTCTCCCGGCTCGACGGCTTCACCCCCGAGGCGCTCACCGACCTGATCGAGAGCCGGCGCGCCGTGCGGATCGCCCTCCAGCGCGGCACCATCCACCTGGTCACCGCCGAGGACTGCCTGAGCCTGCGGCCCCTGCTGCAGCCGCTGCTGGACCAGCAGTTGCGCACCACCTTCGGCAAGCGGCTGGCCGGCCTCGACCTCGACGCGCTCGCCGCCGAGGCCCGCGCCCTCGTGGAGGCGGAGCCGCGCACCTTCCAGCGGCTGGGCGCCGACCTGGCCGCCACCCGCCCCGACCGCGACCCGGCCGCGCTCGCCCAGGCGGCCCGCTGCCTGCTGCCGCTGGTGCAGGTCCCGCCGCGCGGCCTGTGGGGACGCGGCGGCCCCGCCGCGCACACCACCGCCGAGGCCTGGCTCGGCCGGCCGCTCGACCAGGCGCCGCCGCCCGACGGCCTGGCGCTGCGCTACCTCGCCGCCTTCGGCCCGGCCACCGTGGCCGACCTGCAGAAGTGGTGCGGCCTCAGCCGGCTCGCCCCGGTACTGAAACGGCTCGCCCCGGATCTGGTCACCTTCCGCGACGAGCAGGGCCGGCTGCTCCACGACCTGCCCGACGCGCCCCGGCCCGACCCGGACACCCCGGCGCCGGTCCGGCTGGTCGCGCCGTTCGACAACCTGCTGCTCTCGCACGCCGACCGCACCCGGGTGCTGCCCGAGGAGTACCGGCCGCGGGTGATGACCCAGAACGGCATCGTGCTCGGCAGCCTGCTGGTCGACGGTCTGGTCGCCGGGAGCTGGCAGCTGGCCGGCGAGGGCACCGGGGCGCGCTCGGTGACGGTCCGCCCGTTCGCGCCGCTCGGCCGGGCCGACCGGGAAGCGGCGCGGGCCGAGGCCGAACGGGTGCTCGCCTTCGCGGGCGGCGGCGACGAGGTCCGCTTCGAGGACGCCCGGTAGCGCGTTCGGCGCCCGGACGGGCGTGCGGGGCGGGATGACTCGTTGGGGTGGCCCCACGGCGGTGCTCTGTGTCCGTACCGCCGGGGCTGGCTTGAATCGAGCCACCCTACCGAAGTGGAGTCGGCCATGGCCCCTGTGCACAACGGCGTCTACGCGATCGCCAAGCCCGATGAGCAACTGCTCACCCTCCAGGCCGCCAAGGAGTTCGTGGTGGTGCTGCCCCCGACCGGCGAGCCCGGCGAGCAGGAGTGGGAGGTGAGCGGCTGCGACAACGGGAACGTCCTGATCAAGAACCTCCGGCACGGCGCCTACCTCGGCCTGGACGGTCCGCCGGAGGTGAACCAGCAGGTCCGGGGCACCGTCGAGGCGTTCGAATGGGCGCTGTACCAGGCCGCCGAGCCGTTCTCCTTCCACGTCGTCCTCCCCGGGGGCCCGGTCGACGGCCAGGAGCTGGCGCTGGACCTGAGCGTGCTGGACATCTTCCCGCAGCGGACCGCGCTGCGACCGCTGGAGGTCCAGGACCAGCGGCAGGCGTGGCTGTTCCAGTCCCACGAGTGAGTGACGGCGTGCCCGCCCCGGCCCGGTGGTTCCGCGAGCACCGGGGCGGGACGCGCCCGAAGGTGCACAAAGTGGGCACATGATCGTATTTTCTGCTGAGATGGGGAAGACCGGGACCGATCGACCGGACGGAGGAACGGATGCCGGGTCAGACTCCGCCCGAACGGCGGCCCGCCGACCACCGCCGCCCCTACCTCATGCTGCCGGCCCCCGTCCGGGCCGCCGCCGCGTGGTCCGCGGCCCTGGTGCTGCTCATCACCGTCGCCTCGCTGGTCGTCTTCGCCCTGGTCGAACTGCGGGCCGCCACCGTCCCGGTGATCCTGGCCCTGCTCGGCACCTCGCTGCTCCAGCCGGTGATGCCGTGGATGGTCCGACGCGGCGTCAGCCGGTCGATGGCCGCCGGCCTCACCTGCGCCGTGCTGGTGGCCGCCGTCGGCACCGTGATCGCCCTGCTGGTCAACTCCCTGGTGCACAGCGCCCCGCAGATCGCCGCCGCGCTCCAGGAGGCCGGGGACCGGCTCGCCGAGTGGCTCGGCCCGTTCGGCGAGAAGATCCGGCACGTGCTGGACAACGCCCAGGGCGAGACCAACACGCTCGTCACCACCCTCACCGACAGCGTGCTCTCCGGTCTCGGCCTCGCCACCCAGATCGCCACCGGCGGCGTGCTGGCCCTCGCCCTGGTCTTCTTCTTCCTGCGCGACGGGCACCGCACCGGCGACGTCATCCGCTCCTACCTGCCCGAACGCACCGCCGAGACGGTGGTGGCCTGCGGCGAGCGGGCCTTCGAGGCGATGGCCGGGTTCATGCGCGGCACCACCCTGATCGCCCTCATCGACGCCTTCTTCATCACCGTCGGCCTGCTCGTGCTCGGTGTGCCCGGTGCGCCCGGCCTCGGCGCGCTGGTCTTCATGGGCGCCTACATCCCGTTCGTCGGCGCCTTCCTGTCCGGCACCGTCGCCGTGCTGGTCGCCCTCGCCGACGGCGGCCTGGGCACGGCGCTCTGGGCGCTCGGCGTAGTGGTCGCCGTCCAGGTCGTCGAGGGCAACATCCTCCAGCCGCTGATCCAGAGCCGCACCGTCGAGCTCCACCCGGCCACCATCATGGTCGCGGTGGTGGCCGGCTCCGGGATCGCCGGGATCATCGGCGCGCTGCTGGCCGTCCCGGTCTGCGCCGCCGGGCTCGGGGTCGTCTCCGTGCTGCGCGGCGACCCCGGCCGGCGGCGGCGCGCCGACCACGACGCCGACGGGGACGCCGCCCTCGCGGACGCGGCTCAGCAGTAGGTCAGCGGGCGGCCGCGCCGCAGCACGTACTCGGCGCCGCGCAGGAAGACCGCGGCGTAGAACGCGACGTCCAGGTCCTGCGTCCACCGGCCGGGGGAGACGGCGGCCGCGGCGGCCGCGTGCTCCTCGAACCAGGTGCTGATCGCCAGGTCGTCGCAGTGCTCGGGCAGGCCCGGCGGAAGCGCCAGCAGCTCCGCCAGCCGCCGGGCGGCGGCCAGGGCCCGGTGGGCGTCGCCGACCGCCGTGACGTCGTTGTACGCGCACTCCACCGGCAGCACCAGCGGCGCGTCCAGCTCCCTGGGCAGCAGCACGTCCCAGCCGACCAGCGCCTCCAGCGTGCCGTCGGCCAACTCCCCGCAGAACTCCGAGAAGCCGGAGATCGGCCGGTACATCTTCTCCTCGAAGTCCAGCCCCGGCCCCGCCCGGAGCTCCACCGGCGGCGGGTAGGCGAACGGCGGCAGCCCGCGCCCGGCCAGCGCCGCGTCGATCTCCCGGCCCACCGGCCCGAACACCTCGTCGTCGGCCCAGTCGTCGGCCGCGACACTCACCAGATAGACACCCATGGCGGCGACGCTAGACGGTGCCACCGACAATCCGCCGCCGCCGCGAAATCCGTTTGCCCGGACAGGGCGGGTCGGGGAGAGTGCCGCTGATGTGCGGAGAGGGGCGGAACGGGACATGACGATGGAACGGATCGTGGTGGCGGACGCGGCCGCCGGGCCCTACGGGATCACCGTGGGACCGGACGGCGCCCTCTGGTTCACCCTGGTGCACGCCGGGGAGGCCGGGCGGCTGGCGGCCGACGGGAGCGTCACCCGGTACGGGCTCGGCGCGCCCGGGTGCGGGCCCGCGGTGATCACGGCCGGCCCCGACGGCGCGCTCTGGTTCACCCGGATGCGTGACCACCGGATCGGCCGGATCACCGTCGACGGCGAGGCCGGTTCCTTCGCCCTGCCGACCGGGGACTGCGGGCCGTACGGCATCGCGGCGGGCCCCGACGGCGCCCTCTGGTTCACCGAGCTGAACGCCGGCCGGATCGGGCGGATCACCGTGGACGGCGAGGTGACCGAGTACCCGCTGCCGGTCTCCGGCGGTTACCCGTCGATGATCACGGCCGGGCCGGACGGCGCGCTCTGGTTCACCCTCAACCAGGCCCACGCGATCGGGCGGATCACGGTCGACGGCGAGGTCGCGCTGCACCCGCTGCCCACCGGGGGTGCCGCCCCCGTCGGCATCGCCCGGAGCGGCGAGGCGCTCCGGTTCGTCGAGATCGGCGCCGGCCGGGTCGGGCGGATCACCGTGGACGGCGAGGTGACGGAGCATCCGCTGCCCGATCCCGGCGCCCGCCCGCACGCCGTGGCCGCCGGCCCGGACGGGCGGCTCTGGTTCACCGAGTGGGCGGCCGGCCGGATCGGCTGCCTCACGCCCGACGGCCACTACACCGGCCATCTGCTCCCGGCCGGGAGCGCCGAGCCGCACGGCATCGCCGTCACGGCCGACGGCACCGTGTACGCGGCGCTGGAGACCGGCGAGATCGTCCGGCTGGTCGCCTAGCCGGGCGGAGGCCCGGCGGCGCGGACCCGGGCTGGTCCACCGGACACGCCTCGGCCCTCACCGGTGGTGGGCGGCCGGGGTGTGGCCGAAGGTGCGGCGGAAGACGTCGATGAACGCGCTGGCCGAGGCCCAGCCGCAGCGGTGCGCCACCGCGGTGACCGGGACGTCCTCGGCCAGCAGCCGCAGCGCGTGGTGCAGCCGCAGCTGGGTGCGCCACTGCGGGAAGGTCATGCCCAGCTCCTCGCGGCAGAGCCGGCTCAGCGTGCGCTCACCGGCCCCGGCGGCCCGGCCCAGTGCGCCGAGCGTGCGGCCGTCGGCCGGGTCGGCGTCCAGCAGCGCGGCGAGGGCCGCGAGCCGCGGGTCGCGCGGCACCGGCAGGTGCAGCGGCTGTTCGGGCGCCCGGCGCAGCTGGTCCAGCAGGACGGCCAGCATCCGCCGCCCCTCCGGCGTGCCCTCGGTGCCCGGGCGACTGTAGGCGACCAGCAGTTCGCGCAGCAGCGGGCCCACCGCCAGCACGGCCGGGCGGGTCAGCCCGAGCGGGTTGTGACCCAGCGGCAGACCGACCGTGTGGAGCACGGTGGGCCCGTAGGCGCGGTGCCGGTGGCCGGTGCCGGCGGGGATCCACAGCGCCCGGGTCGCGGGGGCGACCCAGGTGCCCGCGGCGGTGGTCACCGCCAGTACGCCCCGGCCCGCGTAGACGATCTGGTGCGCCTCGTGGCGGTGCTCGGAGACGGTCGCGCCGGCGGGCAGCGGGCGGGTGACCGTCAGATCCGGCAGAAGGCGGGAATTCGGCATTGCCTGGCATTCTATCGGAAGTCCGCCACCGCCCGGCGGCCCGAGGATCGCTCCGTGACCACTCTCCGATCCTCCCGTCCCGCCCCCGGCGCCGCCCGGATCGCGGTGCTGGCGGCCGGCCACGCCGCCGTCGACCTCTACCAGGGCGTCGTGCCCGCCCTCGTCCCCTTCCTCGTCGCCGGACGCGGCCTCGACTACGGCTCCGCCGCCGGGGTCGTGCTGGCCGCGACCCTGCTCTCCTCGATCGTCCAGCCGCTGTTCGGCGCGCTCACCGACCGCTGGGCGATGCCCTGGCTGATCCCGGCCGCCACCGCCGCCGCCGGGATCGGCGTCGGGCTGGCCGGGGTGGCCGGCCCCTATCCGCTGCTCTGCGCGGCGGTCGCGCTCTCCGGGGTCGGGGTCGCCGCCTACCACCCCGAGTCCGCGCGGCTGGCACGCGCCGCGAGCGGCGACAGCCACACCCGGATGGGCTGGTTCACGCTCGGCGGCAACATCGGTTTCGCGCTCGCCCCGCTGATGGTGGGTCCGGTCCTGGCGGCCGGCGGGCTCGGCGCCACCCCCTGGCTGGCGCTGCCGGCGCTCGCCGCGGCGCTGCTCACCGCGCCGGTGGTCCGCACCCTGGCCGCCCGCGCCGCCACCGGACCCGCCGCCGACGCCGCGGACGGCGCGCGGCGCGACGACCGGACCGCCTTCCTGTGGCTCTCGGCGGTGATCGGCTGCCGCTCGGTGGTCTTCGTCGGGCTGAGCTCCTTCGTGGCCCTCTACGCCCGCCAACGGCTCGGCGGCGGCTCCGGGGTGGGGACGGCGGCGCTGTTCACCCTGTTCGCCGGCGGCGCGGTCGGCACGGTGCTCGGCGGCTGGTGCGCCGCCCGCTGGGGCCGGGTGCGGACGGTGCGGCTGTCGTACGCGGCCGCCGTCCCGGCCGTCGCCGGACTGCTGCTGGTGCCCGGCCCGGCCGCCCTCTACGGCTTCTCGGCGCTGATCTCGCTGGCCCTGTACGTGCCCTTCTCGCTCCAGGTGACGCTGGGCCAGGACTACCTGCCGAGCCGGATCGGCACCGCCAGCGGGGTGACCCTCGGCCTCGCGGTCAGCGTCGGCGGCCTCGCCGGTCCGGCCATCGGGCTGCTCGCCGACCACGCCGGCCTGCGCACCGCGCTCGCCCCGCTGGCGGTGCTGTGCGCGCTGGCCTGGCTCCTCGCCCGCCGCCTGCCCGAGCCGGGCGCCGACGGCGCCGCGCCGACCCCGGTCGCGGCGGCCGGGCCCGGTGAGGCCGACGTCCGGTGCGCCGGCGCCCCGTCCGACGCCCTCGGCGAGCCGGCGCGACGAGGCCCGTCCCATGGGCGGTGATGACGAGCCGGGCCCGGTCCCGGGCGCCCGGTCCGGCGAGCGACGGCCCGCACCACGCGGTGCGGGCCGTCGCCCCCTGCACAACCTCGCCCGAACCGCCTGAACCAGCAGGCCGGACCACACACCGGCCTGCCCGCACCCGGGCTTCTGGAACACGCTTCAGCGGACGTTGCCCGACTGCTGCGCCGGTGCGGCCGCCGGTGCGGCCTCGGCCTTCGGTCCGGTCCCGGCCCCAGAGCCGGTCGTCGGGCGCATCCGTGACGCGACGACGAGCGTGAGGACGACGACCGCGGCCATGGCCAGGAAGACGTCGGAGTAGGCCGAGCCGTCGGCGCCGGAGTGGAGGGGGTTGACGGCATCACGGCCGCCCTGCTGCCGTGCGGACACCAGCACGCCGAACACGGCGGGGCCGGTACCGGCCCCGAGGAACTGGGCCCCCTGGAGGATCCCGAGGCCGACGCCGACCTGCTCCGGGGGCAGTGCGCTCGCCGCGGCGCCGATGACGGTGGTCATCACGACCGTGAAGCCGATGCTCAGCCCGAGGACCCCGGCTCCGGCGAAGACCACCGAGGCACCGCCGGCGAAGGACGAGAGGAACAGCGAGAACAGCCCGAGGAGGCCGAGCCCGCAGAGCACCAGGACCCGCGCGTCGACACGGCCTGCGAGGCGTCCGATCCACGGCGACAGGAGCGCGGTCACGACCCCGGCCGGGATCATCACCAACGCGCCCTTGCCCGGGGTGAGTTCGTCGACCTCCACCAACAGCAACGGGACGAACACCAGGCCGCCGAGGTTGACGGCCATGGCCGGAAACGCGACGAGGACGCCCGTCCGGTAGACGCGGTCGGCGAACAGCGACGGCGGTACGAACGGCTGGTCGACCCGGACGGTGCGCAGCCCGAAGAGTGCGAGCGCCGCGATCGCGGCCAGGAGGCTGCCCCAGGACAGGGGGTCGGTGAAGCCGGAAACCTGCGCCCGGGTCATGCCGAACAGGACGAGGCCTGCTCCGAGGCCCAGGAGTGCGCCACCGGGGAGGTCGAGCCGACCCGAGCCCTGCGCGGTCCCGTCCGGGAGGACGCGCAGGGCGGGGAGGAGGAGCAACAGCGCGGCCACGAGCATGATCCAGAACAGTGCGGGCCAGCCGAGCGCGTCCCCGATGCCGCCACCGAGCGCCGGTCCGGCCGCGGTGCCGACTCCCGCACCGGCGGAGACGACGCCGATCCCGACACCGCGCCGCTCCGGCGGCAGCAGCGTGGTGACGGCGAAGATCGAGAGCACGGGGATCGCGGCCGCGCCGATGCCCGTCACGATCCGCCCGGCCACGAGCACGCCCAGATTCGGGGAGATCGCGCAGATCAGGCTCCCGAGGGCGTAGGTGAGGAGCGCGAAGGCGAAGAGACGGCGCAGGCTCACGCGGTCGGAGATGCGGCCGTACAGGGGAATGCCGACCGAGAACATCAGGAGGAACCCGGTGACGACCCAGGCGAGTTCGGCCTCGGAGGCCCCGAACTCGGCCCCGATCGCCGGAAGCATCAGATTGACCATGTCGCTGGCCGTGACCGTGACGAGGATTGCCGGCACCAGCACGGCCAGTAAGCCCAGTTCCGAGCCGGTCCGCTCGGTCGTTGTCGACGGGGAAGTCATACGAGGCCCTTCGGGTGATTACTGCCACCATGGTAGTTACAGTTAGGGCAAAAAGAGGGCGGAGGACAGTGCCTCCGCCGTCGGTCAGTCGGTGACGCGTTGTGCAGCTTCACGCTCGATGGCCAGGACCTGCCGGACGAGGTGGGCGATCGTCGTCCGCGCGAGCCGCTCCTTCATGGCCAGCTCCGCGTCCTGGAACTCCGCCTCCAGCAGGCTCTGCATGTTCCGCCCCACCTCGCACTCGGCGCTCGGCGGATGCGGGTGCCGCGCGAAGACCGGCCCCGCTTCCACCGCGGCGTACACGTCGTGGAGGGTGATGTCGCGGGCGGGCCGGGCGAGCGACCAGCCGCCGTTGCGTCCCTCCGTCGACACGACCAGGCCGGCGTCCCGCAGGCTGCCGAGGATCCGCCGCATCAGAACCGGATTGCCGGCCAGGCTCTCCGCGATCTCCGCGGAGGTCAGCGAGCGGCTCCAGCGCCCCAGCAGGGTGAGCGCGTGGATCGCGACCGCACTCCTGCTGCTGATGCTCACCGTGGCCCCTTCGCGGCGATCGCCTCGCCATCTCAACTGCAACGACGCTAGTAGCAGTTGGAGCCGTGTGTCAATCGGGCCTGCGCGCGCGTGCTTCCGGGGCGGGCGGTCACGGGGTGGCGCAGAGCTCGGTGGCGAGGGCGCAGAGGGCGGCGCGGTCGGGGCGGCCGGTCTTGGCGAGGAGGTTGGCGAGGTGCTTCTCCACCGTACGGGGGGAGATGGACAGTTTGCGGGCCAGTTCCTGGTTGCCCGGGCGGTCGGCGAGCAGGACGAGCACCTCGTACTCGCGGACCGTCACCCCGCAGGTGCGCAGGCCCGCCGGCAGGGCGTCGCGGCCGCCGCGGTGCTGGGCGACGCTCGCGCCCGCCCGGCGCAGCAGGGTGCGGCAGGCGGCGGCCACCGGCTGGACCTCCAGCTGGTGGAAATACTCCTCGGCGGTGCGCAACCAGGCCACCGGCTCGCCCCAGCCGTCGGTGAGCGCGGCCTCGGCGGCGAGCCGCAGCGCCAGGTGGTGCGCGAGCGGGAAGGCCGCGGCGCCCGGACGGGCCTCGGCGAGGGCGCGGGCGGCCTGCTCCGGGCGGCCCTCGCGGCCCAGCACCACCGCGTCGGCGAAGCGCAGGAACTGGCGGTTCCAGGCCAGTTCGGCGGCGGGCACGGCGGCGGCCCGGTCCAGTTCGGCGCGGCCCCAGCGGCCCTCGACCACCTCCAGCAGCGGGTGCAGGCCGTGCCGGCCGGCCAGGTAGAACACGCTGGGGTGCTCCTCCTCCCAGGCCAGCCCCGCGTCCAGTTCGGCGCGGGCGGCGGTGCGGTCCTCGGCGAGCAGCGCGCCGACCGCCCGGCAGAGCCCGTAGCGCAGCGGCGTCAGGAAGGACTCCTCGCCGCCGGCCTGGCGGAACCGGGTCAGTTCGCGCTCCATCTCCCGGGTGCGGCCGAGGTGGGCGGCGAGGGTGGCGGAGGAGAGCAGCAGGTAGCGGTGGGCGGCGAGGTTGTGCAGCCGGGCGGTGGCATCCAGGCAGCGGTCGACGGTGGTGCGGGCGGTCTGCCATTCGCCGCGCATCACGGCGTTCATCGCGAGCAGGCCGTCGAGGGTCTGGGTGAGCACGATCGCGCCGAGCCCGGCGGCGGCCTCCCTGGCCCGCTCCAGGCGGGTGCCGTCGCCGGTGCGCATGAAGGCGTTGGCGCCCAGCCGCAGCATCGCCTCGACCCGCCAGACCGGCAGGGCGTGCGCCTCGGCGACGGCCAGCATCCGTTCCAGGCAGGCGTCGGCGGCGTCGAAGCCGCGTTCGCGGGCGAGCAGGGCGAGCAGCTGCCAGGCCTGGCAGGCGACCACCGGGAGGCCGGAGCGTTCGGCCACCTCGGCGGCGCGACGGGCGCGGTGTTCGGCCCCGGCGAGCCGGGCGGCGGCGTCCGGGGCGTCCGGGGCGCCGTCCGGGCGGCCGTCGGGGGCCGCCGGAGTGTGGTCCGGCAGCAGCGCGAGGTGCCCCTCGACGACGGCCAGCGCGGCGTCCTGCTCGGGGCGGGGCCGCCCGGCGGTGAGGGCGCGCACGGCGGCCACCTGGGCGGCCGCGTCGGCGGAGCGTTCGGCCATCACCGCCGCCCAGGCGAGCCGGGTGTGCAGCTCGATGCGGCGCTCGACCGGCGGGGCGCTGCCGGCGGCGGGCGCGGGCGCGACCGGCGGCAGGGTGCGGACCAGGTCGAAGGCGCGGTCCAGCTGCCCGGACTCGGCCAGGGCGGGCAGCAGCCGCTCGGTGATGCCGGCCCGTTCGGCGTCCCCGGCGAGTTCGTGCGCGCGCTCCAGCAGGACCACCGCGGACCCGGCCGCGCCGGCCTCCAGCACCCGCCGGCCGGCCTCCGCGAAGTGCACCGCCGCGCCCGCCCGGTCGCCGCCGGCCAGCAGCAGCGAGGCGACCAACTGACGGCGTTCATCGGCGAGTTCGGGATCGGCGCGAAGGATGGCGTGGGCCGCCCGGCGGGCCAGCGCGGCGCGTTCGGCGGGGGCCAGGGCGGCCGTCACCGCGTCGGCGGTCAGCGCGTGCCGGAAGGCGTAGCGGTCCGGGGCGGCGCCGTCCGGCACGATCACATTGGCCTCGGAGGCCGAGCGCAGATGGCTGAACAGGGTGCGGTCGTCGTAGCCGGTGATCAGTTGCACGGTGGTCACCGAGAAGCGGCTGCCCAGGGTGGCCGCGGTCAGCAGCAGGTCCCGCACCTGCGGGTCGAGTTGGTCGATCCGGTGGCCCCAGCTGCGGACGATGGTGCTGGGCACGCCGGGTCGCGAGCCGTCGGCGAGCGCCCAGCGGCCGTCCTCGCCCCGGCGCAGCGCGCCCGAGTCCAGCAGGTCGGCGAGCAACTCCTCGACCAGGTACGGGCAGCCGTCGCCGCGTTCGGTGAGGTGCTCGACCAGCGCGGATGGCAGGTCGGCGCGCTCGCCGTCCAGGATCGCGGCGGCCAGCGCGGCCACCTCGGCGGGCGGCAGCGGCCGCAGCTCGGTGACGGTGGCGGCGCGGCGGCGCTCGGCGGCCCGCACCAGCTCCAGCGCCGGCCCCGGTTCGGCACGCAGGGTGGCGAGCAGCAGCACCGGCAGACCGGCCAGGTTGTCGACCAGGTACTCCAGGACGGCGACGGTCTCCGCGTCGGTGTCGTGGAGGTCCTCCAGGAGCAGCACGCAGCCCTGTTCGCGGCCGAGCACCGCGAGCAGCCGCAGCAGTGCCTCGGCGAGCTCGACCACCGTCTCCGGGTAGCCGCCCGCGCCGGATGCCGCCGCGCCGTCCCGCCACTCGGGGACCAGCCGGGCCAGCGCCGGCCGGTAGGGGGCGAGTTCGGGGTCGGTGGGCGGGCCGGCGGCCCGGAACCGGGAGGAGAGCGCCTCGATCAGCGGCCGGAACGGTGTCACCGTGCCGGTGGAGCTGCCCCGCCCGCGCAGCACCGGAAGGCCCAGCCCGTACGCCTGGTAGGCGCATTCGCCGGCCAGCCGGCTCTTTCCGATGCCGGCCTCGCCGAGCAGGAAGACCGCCCCGCCGCCCTGCTGGCGGGCGGTGGCCAGCGCACCACCGAGCATCGCCAGCTCGGTGGCACGGCCGACGGTGATCGACGACGTGGTCCGCATGGCCGCAGGCTACTTGACAGGGTATCGGTTCTGAAGAGTGGTGGGTCGGACACGGAGCGGACACGGCACCACCACCGGGTGGTTGCCGTACGACCACATGCGGAGCGCGGGCCCCGCGGGCGGCGCCGGCGGGGCCGTCGTCCGGTCGGTCCCCGGCTCGTCGTCGGCCCCGGTCCGTCGTCGGCCCCGGTCCGTCGCCGGGTCCGGTCCGTCCTCGGCTCCGGTCCGTCCTCGGCTCCGGTCCGTCGTCGGCTCCGCCGCCGAGGGGCTGCCCGTTCCTCGGCGGCGGAGGTCCGGCCGGTCACGGCCGGGGTGGTGCGGGGTGGTGCGGTGGTGCGGGCCGTTCTCAGAAGGGCGTGGTCATCGTCGGGAACTCGACGATCGGCGGGATGGCCCCGCCGGTGCCGGCGAGCAGACGCGAACGCAGGCCCAGGCCGCTCCCCGTGCGCAGGCGGATCTCGCCGGCCGGGTGCTCGGCCGTCTCGCCGGGGCGGGCGGCGGATTGCGGCGGGGTGAGCCGCTGGTCGTGGTCGTGCATGGGTCTTCGCTCCGTTTCGGGTCGTGGAGGTCGGTCCGGATGTGGTGCGGACCGTGCGGATGTCCGCTGGCAAGGACGTCGCACGGGTGGCGCCGGTTCGGTCGGGACGACAGGGACGGGTGGTGCGGGCCGCGTGTGGGGGCGCGAGCCGTGGTGCGTGGGGGCGTGGGGGCGGGCGGGGCCCGCTCGGGCGGTCAGCCGAGCGCGGCCGGGCCGTGCGGGGCGGAGCGGGACGCCGCCGGCACCCGGGGGCGCAGCAGCAGGGCGGGCGGCACCTGTTCGGGGAAGCCGAGGCGGAGCAGCCCGTGCCCGATCCCGGCGAGGCCGGTGAGCAGCCCGGGGTGGGCGACGTGGTCGGGGGTGCCGGAGCGCGGACCGTCCTGGTCGACGGCGGCCAGCAGCGCCCCGGCCCGGCGGACCCACGGGGTGCGGCCGGCGGCGGGACCGTGCCGGCCGAGCAGTTCCAGCACGCCCAGCTCGCCGTGGCAGAGACTGTGGTCGCCGAGCGGTGCGGCGCGGGCGGTGTTCCGCACGGCGCGCTGGGCCCAGTCGGCGAGCCGGCGGTCGGCGAGCGCGAGCGGACTGTCCACCACGGCGAGCGCGACGCCCGGGCGTCCCCGGCACCAGGAGCCCTCGCGGGAGCGGACGGCGGTGGCGGCGTGCAGGGCGGCCAGGCCGGCCCGGTGGTGCGGGCCCGCGGCGGGTTCGCCGACGGCCTCGGCGTAGCGCAGCAGGGCCCAGCCGACCCCGGCCGAGCCGTGCGCGAACCCGGCGGCGGCGGGGGCGGGCCGGGCGGCGAGCCGCTCGGCGCAGCGGCCGGCGGCGGCC
>NZ_JBHYUU010000145.1:0-21227 GCF_042749955.1 Kitasatospora sp. NPDC059462
ACGCCGCTCGGGCCGCTTTTTTCGGGAGTGACCCCGCAGGGCACGCGGGGGGGGGCGGTGCCCCCCCGTCGGGCCCCGGGCCGCCCGGGGGCCCCCCACGCGTCCGTGGGGGCCCTCCGGCCGTTCCGGCACCCGGGCCGGGGTCAGAAGGGCTCGGGCGCGTTCTCCGCGAGGATCGCCCGCAGCCGGGTGGTGCGGGGCGCGGCCGGGCGCTCGGCGACGGCCTGCGGGAGCGCCGGGCCGGCGGCGTGGACCACCGAGAGGTGACGCTCGCCGCGGCCGAACGCCGTGTACACCCACTGCCGGGTGAGCGCGGCGCCCGCGTCGTCCGGGAGCACCACCACCGCGCCCGGCCAGCGGCGGCCGACCGCCTGGTGGACGGTCAGCGCCCAGCCGTGCCGCAGCTTTCCGGCCTCGGCGGGCGGGACGGTGCGGCGCGAGCCGTCCGGGTACTCCAGGTGCAGGCCGGCGGCGTCGCCGTCGAGCACCCGGGCCAGCCGGGTGTGGCCGGGCGCGGGGGAGTCGGCGACCCGGTCGCCGGGGTCGAAACCGCCGAAGCGGCCCGGGCCCGGGTTGAGCCGGGCCTTGGCGGCGGCGTTCAGCGCCCGGGTGCCGGCCCCGCCGCCGTGCCCGGGGGTGAGCAGCACGACCTGCTCGGAGGGGATGCCGAGGGCGCGCGGGATGGAGTCGGTGAGCAGCTGGACGGCGCGGTGGACGGCCTCGGCGCCGTCCTTGGCGGTCAGGATGACCACCTCCTTGTCGGGCGCCTCGACCGGCTGGAGCTCGCCGATGCCGACGCCGGAGACCAGCTCGCCGATCGGGCCGAAGTCGGGGGTGCGGGAGGCGACGGCCGGGCAGGCCCTGGCGGCGAGCAGGTCGGCGAAGAAGCGGCCGGGGCCGGCCGACCAGAGCTGGCCCGGGTCGCCGCTGAGCACCAGGCGGGTGCCGTCGGCCAGCGACTCCAGCAGGGTGGCGGCCAGCTCGACGTCCAGCAGCGGGGCGTCCAGCACGATCAGCACGTCCAGCGCGAGCGTGCCGTCGGCGGACCGGCCGGGGCCGGCCGCGCCGGCGAGCAGCTCGGCCAGGGTGGCGACGGGCGCCGGGGCGGCGGCGTCGGCGAGCGGGGCGAGCGCGGAAAAGGCGTCCCGGCCCTGGTCGGTCCAGGTGGCGGCCCAGGCCCGCAGACCGAGGCCGGTCGCGGCGGCCAGCAGGGCGGCCGGTTCGGCGCGGGCGGCCTCGCCGCCGGTGTGCAGGACGAGCGCGCTCTCGGCGGCGGCCCGGATCAGGGCGGCCGCGGAGGAGGACGGGGCGGCGGCCGCCGAGGCCTCCCAGGCGGCCGGCCCGGGGGCGGCGGGCGCCTCCTCGGTGGGCTCCGCGGTCTCCGGGGCGTCACCGGTCCCGGCGTCGGCGGCGTCGTCCTCCACGGAGTCCCCGGCGGAAGCGTCCGCGGAGTCCTCGGCGGAGTCCCCGGCGGAGTCGTCCGCGGAGTCCTCCGCCGGGTCCTCGCCCGGCACGAAGGTGGACATCAGCCGGACCAGGCCGTCGGCCAGGCTCTCCTCGGCCAGCGCCAGCCGCTCCAGGGCGAGCAGGGTGCGGGTCGGCGGCTCGTCCTCGTCGCCCCCGCCCGCCGCGTGCGCCTCGGCGCCGGTGAGCTCCTCCTGGAACGGCATCGCCCGGCCGTCGAGGACGGCGGCCTGGATGGCGGCGGCCGCGTCCGGCACGCCGAGGCGCTCCAGCCCGGCGGCCACCTCGGCGACCTCCAGGGCCGAGTGCCCGCGCAGGGTGGCCTGCTCCAGCAGCCAGCCCACCAGGGCCTGGGCGCGCCGCTTGTCGCCGGGGCCGGCGGCCGGGCCGAGCAGGCCGCGGGCGAAGCCGTCGGCGTGCTCCGGGCGGACGCCGGGCAGGGCGAGCACGGCCCACGGGTCCTCGCGGAGCTGCCCGGCCGCGCCGTCGCCGAACACCGCCACGGCGACGGCGGCCAGCGGGGCCGGGGCGCCGCCCTCGGCCAGCACCGCGGCGGTGTCCGCGAGCGCCTGCGCGCGCTGCTCGTCGGTCGCCGGACCGGCGGGCGCGCCCGCGTCCAGGGCCCCGGACGTCGGGGCGTCGGCGTCCCCGGCGGACCGGCCGACCGACCGCACCCGCTCCGCCAGCGCCGCGACGGCCGCGGCCCGGTCCGCCGGGTCGGCCGGTTCGGCACCCGCGGGTCCGCTGCCCGCCGGCGCGCCCGCCGCCTCCGGCGTCGCCGCCTCCGGCTCGGGCGACCCCTGCCCGGGAACGACGCCCGCGCCCACCGGGGTCTCCTCCGGAGCGCCGTTCTGCGCGTCAGTCATCGTCCGCTCCACAAAAGCTCAACTCCACATGCTGGGCGCCGCCCGCCCGTGGTGCGGGCGGTCGGCCGGGTCGGGCCGGTCCGGGGCCGCGGATGGCGGCCGGTCCGGCGGTCGGTTCGGGCAGGCTCGGGTCGCGGGGGTGGACGGGCGTCACAGCTCGCTCCACCCCTGGTCGGGGTAGCGGTGGACCGGCGCCGAGATGTCGTCGAGCGCACCGCGGATCTCCTCCGGAAGCGTAAGCGCCTCCACCGACAGCGCCGCCTGCAGCTGCCCGACGGTCCGGGCCCCGACCAGCGCGCTCGTCACCCCGGGGCGGTCCCGGACCCAGGCGAGCGCGACCGCCAGCGGGCTGCTGGCGAGCCCGTCGGCGGCGGTCGCGACGGCGTCCACGATCCGCCGGGCGCGCTCCCCGAGGTAGGGCTGGACGAATCCGGACAGGTAGGGCGAGGCGCCGCGCGAGTCCTGCGGCAGGCCGTGCCGGTACTTGCCGGTGAGCACGCCGCGCCCGAGCGGGGAGCCGGCCAGCAGACCGACCCCCGTGTCCAGGGCGGCGGGCAGTGCCTCGCGCTCGATGCCGCGCTGGAGCAGCGAGTACTCCAGCTGCGCCCCGGCCAGCGGGACCCGGCCGTGGTGGGCGTGCTGCCAGGTGGCGGCCTTGGCGAGCTGCCAGCCGCTGAAGTCGCAGACCCCCACGTAGCGGGCCCGGCCGGAGGAGACGGCGATGTCCAGGGCGCTCAGGGTCTCCTCGACCGGGGTGGCCGGGTCGAAGGCGTGCACCTGCCAGAAGTCGACGTGGTCGGTGCCCAGCCGGCGCAGCGAGGCGTCGAGCGCGGCGAGCAGATGGCCGCGCGAGCCGTCGAAGCGGCGCCCGGAGGCCGGGACGCTGCCCGCCTTGGTGGCGATGACCAGCTCGGAGCGGGGGACGAGGGTGTCGGTGAGCCGGGAGAGCAGGTACTCGGCGTCGCCGTCGGCGTAGACGTCGGCGGTGTCGACGAGGTTGCCGCCGGCGTCGACGAACTCCTTGAGCTGTTCGGCGGCCTCCTGCTCGTCGGTGTCGCGGCCCCAGGTCATGGTGCCGAGGCCGAGCCGGGAGACCTGCAGCCCGGTGCGGCCGAGGTGACGCTTTTCCATCGGACGGGCCCTCTCACTGGCCGAAGGTGCGGTGGCACAACGCTGCGGGGCGGCGTGCGCGTGGGGGGCAAACCCGCAGGTGGGACGCGGCGCCCCACGTCGGCTGAGCGTAGCGGCCGGTGAACGGGCAGGTGTGCAGACCCGCAGGACGATCATCGTCGGCCGCACCGGACGGGAGCGCGCCGGCCGGGGGCCGGAATGTGACCCGCGCCACTACTACTGGCCAGTAGCATGTCGCGCGGACGCGTCCTCGCGCTCCCGAGCAACCCGACTGGAAGGCAGTGCCCATGCGACTCGGCATCAACCTCGGCTACTGGGGACTCGGCATGGACGCCGACAACATCGCCGTCGCCCAGGAGGCGGACCGGCTCGGCTACGCGGTCTGCTGGGCGGCCGAGGCCTACGGCTCGGACGCGGCCACCGTGCTCTCCTTCGTCGCCGCCAGGACCGAGCGGATCGACGTCGGCTCGGCCATCTTCCAGATCCCGGCCCGCACCCCGGCGATGACCGCGATGACCGCCGCCACCCTGGACACCCTCTCCGGCGGCCGCTTCCGGCTGGGCCTCGGCGTCTCCGGCCCGCAGGTCTCCGAGGGCTGGTACGGCGTGAAGTTCGACAAGCCGCTGGCCCGCACCCGCGAGTACGTGGAGATCATCCGCAAGGCGATGTCCCGCGAGCGGCTGGTCCACGAGGGCGCCCACTGGACGCTGCCGCTGCCCGGCGGCCCCGGCAAGCCGATCAAGCTCACCGTGCACCCGGTGCGCGAGCGCATCCCGCTGTACATCGCCGCGATCGGCCCGAAGAACCTGGAGCAGACCGGCGAGATCGCCGACGGCTGGCTCGGCATCTTCTTCGACCCCGCGCACGCCGCCCTCTCGCTGGACCCGCTGAAGGCCGGCCGTGCCAGGGCCGGGGCCGAGCCGGGCAAGGAGTTCGAGGGCTTCGACGTCTGCCCGACCGTCGCCATCGCCGTCGGCGAGGACATCGAGGCCGGGATCGACTCGCAGCGCGCCTACACCGCGCTCTACATCGGCGGCATGGGCAGCAAGGAGAAGAACTTCTACAACCAGCTCGCCCGCCGGATGGGCCACGAGCAGGCCGCCGACGAGGTCCAGGAGCGCTACCTGGCCAGGGACCACGCGGGTGCGGCCGCCGCCGTGCCGCGCGAGCTGATCGACGCCACCTCGCTGATCGGCGACACCGCCCGGATCGCCGACCGGATGCAGGCCTACGCCGACGCGGGCGTCACCACCCTCACCCTGGCCCCGGCCGGCTTCACCCTCGACGAGCGGATCACGGCGCTGCGCACCGGCGTCGAGGCCCTGGAGCGCGCCGGCCTCGCCTGACCCGGCGGCCGCCGCCCCGCCCCGCCCCGCAGCACCACGCGGGGCGGGGCGGGTCAGAGCCAGTCGTGCCGCTTGAACACCCGGTGCAGCACCACGCAGACCACCACCATCAGCGAGACCGCCGCCGGATAGCCCCAGGGCTGGTGCAGCTCGGGCATGTGCTCGAAGTTCATCCCGTACACGCCGGCGATCATCGTCGGCACGGCGGCCAGCGCCGCCCAGGCCGAGATCTTCCGCATGTCGTTGTTCTGCTGCACGCTGACCTGCGCCAGGTTGGCCGACAGGATGTCCGACAGCAGCCGGTCCATCGCCTCCACCTGGTCGTTGGTGCGGGCCAGGTGGTCGGAGACGTCCCGCAGGTAGGGCAGCGCCTCGGCCCGGACGTACGGCACGCCGCCGCGCTCCAGCCGCAGCATCGGGTCGGCCAGCGGCCCGGTGGCCCGGCGGACGGTCACCAGCTGCCGCTTGTAGCCGTAGATCCGGCCGGCGATGTCGCGGCCCACCCGGCCGGGGGCGAAGACGTCCGCCTCCAGCTCGTCGAGGTCGGCCTGGATGCCGACGGCGACGTCCACGTAGCCGTCCACCACCCTGTCGCAGACCGAGTGCAGGACCGCGCTCGGCCCGAACTTCAGCACCTCCGGCTGCTGCTCCAGCTCCGAGCGCAGCGTGCCCAGCGGGCTGTCGGTGCCGTGCCGGACGGTCATCACGAAGTCGTCGCCGACGAAGAGCATCACCTCGCCGCTGGTCACCGCGTGGCCGCCGGGGTGGTAGCCGAGCGTCTTGAGCGCCACGAACAGCGAGTCCTGGTACGCCTCCACCTTGGGGCGCTGGTGGGCGGCGACCGCGTCCTCGACGGCCAGCGGGTGCAGGCCGAACTCGGCTCCGACCCGGTCGAGTTCCTCGGCGGTGGGCTCGAACAGGCCTATCCAGACGAAGCCGCCCGGGCCCGCCTTCCGCGCGGCGGCGAGGCTGCCGGCGGGGTCCGCGGGCGTCGCGACCGGTCGGCCGTCGCGGTAGATGGCGCAATGGACGATCATGCGGGCCATTGTCACCTCTCGCGCCGGTGCGAAACATCCGCCGCGACGGGGGCACGCCCCCCGGTCCGGCTCCCGGCCGGGCCCCGGGCGCCGGCCCGCCCCGGCGGGGAAGGCCGTAGGGTAGGCCCCATGCCCACCCTGCTGCTCGTCCGCCACGGCCGCTCCACCGCGAACACCGCCGGAATCCTGGCCGGTTGGACGCCCGGGGTGGAGCTCGACGACACCGGCCGCGCGCAGGCCGCCGCGCTCGCCGGCCGGCTCGACCCGGTCCCGCTGGCCCAGGTGGTCAGCAGCCCGCTGGAGCGCTGCCGGCAGACCCTGGAGCCGCTGCTCGCCGCGCGCCCCGGCCTCTCGGGCCCCGCGCTGGACGAGCGGCTCGGCGAGTGCCACTACGGCGAGTGGACCGGCCGGCCGCTGGCCGAGCTGGCCGAGGAACCGCTGTGGCGCACCGTCCAGGACCACGCCGCGGCCGCCGCCTTCCCCGGCGGCGAGTCGCTGCGCGAGCTGAGCCACCGCACCGTGAACGCGGTCCGCGAGTGGAACGAGAAGGTCGCCGCCGAGCACGGCGAGGACGCGGTCTGGCTCGCCTGCTCCCACGGCGACGTGATCAAGGCGGTGGTGGCCGACGCGCTCGGCCTGCACCTCGACCACTTCCAGCGGATCAACGTCGACCCGTGCTCGGTCACCGCGATCCGCTACACCGCGCGCCGGCCCTTCGTCCTGCGGATGGGCGACACCGGCGACCTCGCCGCGCTCGCCCCGCGGCCCGCCGCCCCGGGCGCCCGGAGCGGGGACGCGGTCGTCGGCGGCTCCACCGGGACGGCCTGAACCGTCCGCCCGGGCCTCGGCTCCCCGGTGCGGCCCCGGAGGTCGTAGGGTGACCAGTGGGTGCCCGCGCCGCCGGCCCGGGCGCCCCGGACCACCCAGCCCCGACCCCCGACCGACCCCAGCGGCGTCCGCGGACGCCCACGACGATCGATACGACCCGGAGCGAGAGCGTGACCCGTCAGGTCTTCTTCTACGACCAGCCCGAACGGTTCGTGGCCGGCACCGTCGGCCAGCCCGGCGCCCGGGCGTTCTACCTACAGGCCAGCGCCCGTGGGCGGATCACCAGCGTGCTGCTGGAGAAGACCCAGGTCGCCGCGCTCGCCGAGCGGATCGAGGAGGTCCTCGACGAGGCGCTGCGCCGCAGCGGCGGCGAGGCCACCATCCCGGCCGCCGCCCCGCAGGACCTGCTCGACACCGCGCCGCTGGACCTGCCGCTGGAGCAGGAGTTCCGGGTCGGCACGATGGCCCTCGCCTGGGACAGCGTGGACGGCTGCCTGGTCGTCGAGGCCCAGGCGCTGGTCGAGGACGAGGAGGGCGAGGACGAGGGCGCCGCCGTCTTCGAGGACGACGAGAACGGCCCCGACATGCTGCGGGTGCGCCTGTCCGGTGCGATGGCCCGGGTGTTCGCCAAGCGGGCGCTGGACCTCGTCGCGGCCGGCCGCAAGCCCTGCCCGTTCTGCAACCTGCCGCTCGACCCGGAGGGCCACCTGTGCCCGCGCGCGAACGGGTACCGGCGCTGAACCCGCAGGCCGCGCGGCCCGCGGACCTGCCGGAACCGCCGGAGCCGCCGCGGTCCGACCCCGCCGAGGCCGCCGCCCTCGCGGCCGACGCGCCCGGCGCGCTGCGGCTGCTGCGCGAGGGCGCGCTGACCGTGCACGGCCGGCTCACCGACGCCTCCAACGCGGCCCTCTACTGCACCGTCACCGCCGCCGACGGCCGCGCGGCCCAGGCCGTCTACAAGCCGGTCGCCGGGGAGCGCCCGCTCTGGGACTTCCCGGACGGCACCCTGGCCGGCCGCGAGGTCGCCGCCTACGAGGTGTCCGCCGCCACCGGCTGGGGCCTGGTCCCGCCCACCGTGCTGCGCGAGGGCCCGCACGGCCCCGGCATGGTGCAGCTGTGGGTCGAGCCCGACCCGCACGCCGCCCCGCTGCTCGCGCTCCAGGACCCGGGCGGCCCCGAGGACGGCTGGCTGCCGATCGTCCGGGCCGAGGTCGGCGACGGCCGCACCGCGCTGCTGGTCCACCCCGACGACGTGCGGCTGCGCCGGCTCGCGGTGCTGGACGCCGTGCTCAACAACGCCGACCGCAAGGGCGGCCACCTGATCCCGGCCGCCGACGGCCGGCTCTACGGCATCGACCACGGCGTCACCTTCAACACCGAGGGCAAGCTGCGCACCCTGCTCTGGGGCTGGGCCGGGCAGCCGCTGCCCGCCGAGGCGGCCGAGGTGCTGGCCGGGCTGGCCGGGCAGCTGGACGGCGCGCTGGGGGAGCGGCTGGCCCCGCACCTGACCGCCGCCGAACTGGACGCCGCCCGGGCCCGGGTGGCCGCGCTGCTCGCCACCGGCACCCATCCGCTGCCCTCCGAGGACTGGCCGTCCATCCCCTGGCCGCCGATCTGACGGCCGGGCGGCCCGCCGGACCGAGGGTTCGAAGGCGGGCCGCCCCCCGGATCCGACGGTCCATCGGCCCGCTCAGCCGGTAATGGTCTGGACCGGTGCCCCGTCGGGGCCCCACACTGCGACGATGGACGAGCGACGGACCACCCCCCACCTGGACCTGCCGCTGCACCGCCTCCAGGTCCCGCTGCCGCATCTGCTCCCGTTCGCGATCGGCAGTTTCGACGCCATCGGCCCGCTGTCCCGGGCCGGCTTTCCCCACCGGCACGCCTTCTACGAGATCGTCTTCGTCACCGGCGGGCGCGGCGCCCACGTCCTGGACCTGGTCCAGCGGCCGGTGCAGCCCCCGCAGTTGTGCGTGATCACCCCCGGCCAGGTGCACTACTGGGCGGACGCGGACGACCTCACCGGGCAGGTCGTGCTGTTCAACGAGGACTTCCTGCTTTCCCACCCGCAGGACCTCGCCGCGCTGCGCACCCTGGCCTCCCGCCCGGCGGTGCGCCTGGGCGACCAGGCCGCCCCGATCGCCGGGCTGCTCGCCGACATGGAGGCCGAGTACCGGGCCCGCCCGGCGGGCTACCCGGGCGTGCTGCGGGCCAGCCTGCACATCCTCGTGGTGCGCGCCCTGCGGGCCTGTACGCCCGGCGGCCCGGGCGCGCTGCCCGGCCGCACCGGGGACCTCGCGGCCGCCTTCACCCGGCTGATCGCCACCCCGGGCGGGGTGCAGCGCTCGGTCGCGTCCTGTGCGCACGAGCTGGGCGTCTCCTCGGGGCACCTGCAGGCGATGGTCAAGCAGGCGACCGGCCGCACCCCGGGCCGGCTGATCCGCCAGCAGCAGACGCTGGAGGCCAAACGGCTCCTGGCCTGCACGGAACTGACGGTGCGGCAGGTGTCCAGGGAGGCCGGATTCGGTGATCCGGCGTACTTCTGCCGGTTCTTCCGCCGGGAGACCGGGATGACGCCGGGCGAATTCCGGGCGAAGGTCGGAGGAAATCACCACGATCCCCGGATCACGTCCATCGCGGCGGCTCCGGGCGCCCCGTAGTTTGACTGCTGGCCACCGGCGGACCGCCCGGCGCGAGCGGGCGGCCCGCCGGCCCGGTCCTTGTCATGCCCCCACCATGGCAAGGGCCGTCCCCGGACGGAACCACCAGATCCCCCACACTCACACCGAAGGAGTCGGCGCATGCCCGCGTCCGAAGAGCCTCTCACCGGGACGGACGGTCCGATCGACCGCCGGATCAGCCGCAAGACCGTCCTCAGGGCCGCCGCCGTGCTCGGCACCGCTCCGCTGCTGGTCGGCGGAGGCGTCGCCCTGGCCCGCGACCGGGTCGGCAGCGGCGAACTGCTGGACCTCACCCCCGAGTGCCACGACGGCGACGCCCCCACCATCGAGCAGACCGAGGGCCCCTACTTCAAGCCCAACTCCCCGCTGCGCACCTCGCTCATCACCGACAGCACGCCGGGCACCCGGCTCACCGTCAGCGGCTACGTCTTCGGCCGGGCCTGCCAGCCGATCAACAACGTCCTGATGGACTTCTGGCAGGCCGACGTGAACGGCAACTACGACAACGCCGGCTTCACCTTCCGCGGGCACCAGTTCACCAACGCCCAGGGCGCCTTCAGCCTCACCACGATCGTGCCCGGCCTCTACCCGGGCCGCACCCGGCACATCCACGTCAAGCTCCAGGCGCCGGGCCGGCCGGTGATCACCACCCAGCTGTACTTCCCGGGCGAGCCGCGCAACAGCACGGACACCATCTACGACGCCCGGCTGCTGATGAACGTCCGCCAGGTCGGGTCCGCCAAGGAGGGCACGTACGACTTCGTGCTCAACGTGGCGCAGACCCCGACCCCGTCGGGCACCCCGACCACCACGCCCACCACGCCGACGCCGACCCAGACCGGCGGCGGCGGAACCTGGGCCGCGGGCACCGCCTACAAGCCGGGCGACCGCGTCACCTATGCCGGCGTCTCCTACGTGTGCCTCCAGGCGCACACCGCCTTCGTCGGGTGGGAGCCGCCGAACGTGCCGGCCCTCTGGCAGCGGTTGTAGCGGCTCCGGCCGTGTGACCGGAGGGTCACGGACGCCCGGTCGGCGGCAGGGCCGACCGGGCGGCCCGTCCGCCCGATCCGCCCCGCGAGGCCGTGCGCGGGGCGGATCCGGGCCGTTGCCCGGCGCCCGACGGCGCCGGGCACCGTCGTTCCGGGACGGCCCGGGCCGCACGGGGAAGCGAATCCAGTCGATCTTGGCGACTGGTTAGGCTTTCAAATGTTCTCGCGGTTAAAGTCAATGCCATGCATGCCTGGCCCGCCTCCGAGGTTCCCGCCCTGCCTGGTCAGGGGCTCCCCCTCCGTATCCACGACACCGCGACGGGAGGCATCCGGGAGGTCGTGCCGCAGGACGGCACCGCCCGGATCTACGTCTGCGGCATCACGCCCTACGACGCGACCCACATGGGCCACGCCGCCACCTACAACGCCTTCGACCTGGTGCAGCGGGTGTGGAAGGACGCCGGCCACGACGTCCTCTACGTGCAGAACGTCACCGACGTCGACGACCCCCTGCTGCAACGCGCGGTCGAGACCGGCCAGGACTGGGTGGCCCTCGCCGAGCGCGAGACCGCGCTCTTCCGCGAGGACATGACCGCCCTGCGGCTGCTCCCGCCGGCCCACTACATCGGCGCCGTCGAGTCCATCCCGTGGATCGTCCCGCTGGTCCAGAAGCTGCTGGCGAGCGGGGCCGCCTACGAGCTGGACGGCGACGTCTACTTCTCGGTCGAGTCCGACCCGCGGTTCGGCGAGGTCTCCGGCCTCACCCGCGAGGCCATGCGCCCGGTCTTCGCCGAGCGCGGCGGGGACCCGGACCGCCCCGGCAAGCGCCACCCGCTGGACGCCCTGCTCTGGCTGGCCGCCCGCCCCGGCGAGCCCGCCTGGGACACCGAGCTCGGCCACGGCCGCCCCGGCTGGCACATCGAGTGCGTCGCCATCGCGCTGCAGTACCTCGGCATGTCCTTCGACATCCAGGGCGGCGGCAGCGACCTCTCTTTCCCGCACCACGAGATGGGCGCCTCGCACGCCCAGGTCGCCACCGGCGGCCACCCGTACGCCAGGGCGTACGTGCACGCCGGCATGGTCGGCCTGGACGGCCACAAGATGTCCAAGTCCCGCGGCAACCTGGTCTTCGTCTCGGCGCTGCGCCGCGAGGGCGTCGACCCGGCCGCGATCCGCCTCGCCCTGCTCTCGCACCACTACCGCGAGGACTGGGAGTGGACCAAGGCCACCCTCGACGAGGCCGTCGAGCGGCTCGCCCGCTGGCGTGCGGCCGTCTCCCGGCCGGACGGGCCGGCCGCCGGGCAGCTGCTCGCCGAGGTCCGCGCGGCGCTCGCCGAGGACCTCGACGCGCCCGCCGCGCTGGCCGCGGTGGACCGCTGGGCGGCCGCCCAGCAGGCCGGCGGCGGTGACGACACCGGCGCCCCCGGCCTGGTCACCCGCACCGTGGACGCGCTGCTCGGCGTGGCCCTGTGACGGACGCGGCCCCGTAGGGGACACCGCAAGGGGCGCCCGGGACCAGTGCGGTCCCGGGCGCCCCTTCGTCGTGCGTCCGCGGTGGGCCGGGGCGGCTCACTCCTCCTCGGCGCCGTCCTGGCTCTCCCGGGCGGACGGCGGCTCCGGATCGGCGGGCCGCTCCGCGGTGGCGTGCCCGGCGACCGGCTTCTCGCCGGTCGGCCCCACGTTCTCCCGGCGCCGCAGGTAGCGCTCGAACTCGCGGGCGATCGCGTCGCCCGAGGCCTCCGGCAGCTCGGCGGTGTCCTGCGCCTCCTCCAGCTGCTGGACGTACTCGGCGACCTCGCTGTCCTCGGCGGCCAGCTGGTCCACGCCCAGCTGCCAGGCCCGGGCGTCCTCGCCGAGCTCGCCCGGCGGGATCCGCAGGTCCAGCAGGTCCTCCAGCTTGTTGACCAGCGCCAGGGTGGCCTTCGGGTTCGGCGGCTGCGCGACGTAGTGCGGCACCGCCGCCCACAGCGTCACCGCCGGCACCCCGGCGTGCGTGCAGGCCTCCTGCAGCACCCCGACGATCCCGGTCGGCCCCTCGTAGCGGCTCTCCTCCAGTTCGAGCCGGCGGGCCAGCTCGGGGTCCGAGGTGACGCCGCTGACCGGCACCGGGCGGCTGTGCGGGGTGTCGCCGAGCAGCGCGCCCAGGATCACCACCAGCTCGACGCCCAGCTCGTGCGCGAAGCCGAGCAGTTCGTTGCAGAACGAGCGCCACCGCATGCTCGGCTCGATGCCGCGCACCAGGACGACGTCCCGGGTCTTGGGCTCGCTGACCCGGACCACCGAGAGCCTGGTGGTCGGCCAGGTGATCCGGCGCACCCCGCCGTCCAGCCAGACGGTCGGCCGGTTGACCTGGAAGTCGTAGTAGTCCTCCGCGTCGAGCGCGGCGAACACCTTGCCGCCCCAGGTCTCGTCCAGATGCGCCAGAGCCGCAGAAGCGGCGTCGCCCGCGTCGTTCCACCCCTCGAAGGCGCAGACCATCACCGGGTCGATCAACTCGGGAACATCTTCCAGCTCGATCACCCAGTGTCTCCCTCCGGTCGGCCGCTTCCGCCCCGCCCGGCCGGGACTGCCCGGGCGCCGGCGGGCCGATGCCGACGGTCGAACCTCTCGTCACCCATGGAACGCCTCGCTCCATGGTTCCCTACCTGCCCAGCCTACGGGCTTTGAAGCGCCGTTCCGCCGGGCCACCGGGACAGTCTGTGCGAGCCGGCGGCCACGATCCACCGGTTATCCCGGGCCGCCCGCCGGCTGCCCGCGCCGTGGCCCGCGGACGGCGCGATGATGGGAGGCGGGGCCCGGCGGCGGGTGACGGAACCGCGCCGGGCGGCACGGCTGCGAGGAGCCGGCGGATGAGCGGACGGCGGTGGACGGCGGCCGGGGCGGCGGCGCTGGTGGCGGGCGCGGCCGGCGCGGTGGCGGCGCTGTGGGCCGCGGGGCGGCGGCTGCCCGTGGAGCACGTCAGCGGGGGCGGCCTGGAGCTGGCGCGGCCGCCCCGCGAGGTCTGGGACGTGCTGACGGACGTCGACCTCTTCCCGGCCTGGCGCCCGGACGTGGCGCACGTCGAGCGGCTGCCCGCGACCGCCGCCGGCCGCCCGCGCTGGCGGGAGGACGGCCGGCACGGGCACACCGTCCACGAGGTGGTGGAGAGCGAGGCCCCGCACCGTCTGGTGACCGGCATCGCCGACCCCGGCCTGCCGTACGGCGGCACCTGGACGTTCGCGCTGACCGCGGCCGGAAGCGGCTGCACCCTCACCGTCACCGAACGCGGCGAGGTGTACCAGCCGCTGTACCGGGGCGTCTCGCACTACGTGACGGGCGAGGGCGCCGCCGTCCACCGCTTCCTGGCCGCGCTCGCCGACCGGATGGCCGGATAGCCGCTACCGCACCCAGTCGCGCCGGTAGTCGGCCCAGTTCTGCTCGGTGGCGGCGAAGTCCACGTACAGGCCGACGCCGAAGTTGCGCCGGTGCAGGTCGTACCGCCCGAGGCCCAGCCGGATGCCGCGGATCCCGGCGGTCACCGTCTCGGCGCTCCCCCAGTGGCCCCACTCGTCCTCCCAGTAGAACGGCAGGCCCATCAGCAGGTCGACGTCCTCCGGGGTGGCCTCCAGGGCGAGTTCGGTCTGGTAGGCGTTGTAGCCGCCGTAGAGCCCCTCGGTCGGCATGCTGGAGTCGTAGGTCATCACCGCGATCTGGTCGACCCGGCGCGCGGTGGCGGCGAAGTACGCCTGGTCCCACCACTTGCCGTGGCCGGTGAGCGCGATGCCCACGTCGTGCTGGTACGGCAGCGGGTCGATCTGCGGGGCGGCCACCGACAGCACGGCGCCGCGCCCGGCGGTGACCGGACGGACCCGCTCCAGCAGGTCGAGCCAGCCCTTCGAGCCGGGCCGGATCGGCTCCATGTCGAAGTGCACGCCGTCGAAGCCCTGGTCCAGCACCTGGACGGCGGAGGCGGTGACCCGGGCGCGGGTGGCGGCGTCCTCCAGGTCGAGCGCGTCCTTCTCCGGCTTCACCTCGTCGCCCAGCCAGCCCTGCACCCGGATCCCGGGCAGCGCCCGGTGCGCGGCGTCGGTGAACCAGCGCGCCCGGGGGTGCACGGCGGGCGGCAGCGAGCCGTCGTGCTCCAGCGGACCGGTGTGCACGTACAGGTCGCGGATCCCGGTGCCGGCCAGCCGCCGGGCGAGTCCGGCGATGTCGGCGTCACCCTTCCGGCCGTCGACCCAGGCGTGTCCCAGCCACACCGCGTCACGGCCCCGGGTGCGGGCCTCGGGGGAGGGGTCGCCGACGTACTGCAGCCGCAGCGCGAGTGCCGCGGAGCCGACCGGCGCGGCCACCACGGCGAGCAGCGCACCCGCCACCACCAGCGCCTTCCGCCACCGCGACCAGCGGCGCCAGCGGGTCCGCAGCGCCGCCGCCCGGGCCCCGGTGCGGCGCAGCGCCCCGCGCGCCCCGTCTCGAATCACCGTCCGCCATGCGGTCATACCGTTGGTTCCCCCCTGCCGGCCGAACGCTCAGGATACGGAACGGGTGGTCACCCCCGGGCGGAGGCCGGATACCCTGGCCACGTGCGTTCCCGATTCAGCGGGTCCGCAAAGCCGACAGCCGTCGCACCCAGGGAGAAGCCCCATGGCCACCGCAGCCACCCCGTCCGTCACCCAGCAGAGCCGCGCGAACGCGCTGCGCGAGGCACTCGCCACCCGTGTGGTGGTCGCCGACGGGGCGATGGGAACGATGCTCCAGGCGCAGGACCCCACGTTGGAGGACTTCCAGAACCTGGAGGGCTGCAACGAGGTCCTCAACCTCACCCGGCCCGACATCGTCCGCTCGGTGCACGACGCCTACTTCGCGGTGGGCGTGGACTGCGTGGAGACCAACACCTTCGGCGCCAACCACTCCGCGCTCGGCGAGTACGACATCGCCGAGCGGGTCTTCGAGCTCTCCGAGGCCGGCGCCCGGCTGGCCCGCGAGGCCGCCGACGCGCACGGCGCCGAGGACGGCCGGCTGCGCTGGGTGCTCGGCTCGATCGGCCCCGGCACCAAGCTGCCGACGCTCGGCCACGCGCCGTACGAGACGCTGCGCGAGGGCTTCCGGCAGAACGCGGCCGGCCTGATCGCCGGCGGCGCGGACGCGCTGCTGGTGGAGACCAGCCAGGACCTGCTGCAGACCAAGGCCGCGATCCTCGGCTCGAAGCAGGCGCTGGCCGAGGCGGGCGTGGACCTGCCGGTGCTGGTCCAGGTGACCGTGGAGACCACCGGCACCATGCTGCTCGGCTCGGAGATCGGCGCCGCGCTGACCGCCCTGGAGCCGCTGGGCGTCGACTACATCGGCCTGAACTGCGCCACCGGCCCGGCCGAGATGAGCGAGCACCTGCGCTACCTGGCGAAGAACGCCCGGATCGGCCTGTCCTGCATGCCGAACGCCGGTCTGCCGGTGCTGGGCAAGGACGGCGCGCACTACCCGCTGAGCCCGGCCGAGCTGGCCGACGCGCACGACGTCTTCACCCGCGAGTACGGGCTGTCGCTGGTCGGCGGCTGCTGCGGCACCACGCCCGAGCACCTGCGCCAGGTGGTGGAGCGGGTGCAGGGCCGTCCGGTCGCCGCGCGCGACCCGCGCCCGGAGCCGTCCGCCGCCTCGCTGTACCAGTCGGTGCCGTTCCGCCAGGACACCTCGTACCTGGCGATCGGCGAGCGCACCAACGCCAACGGCTCCAAGAAGTTCCGCGAGTCGATGCTGGCCGGCGACTGGCAGGCCTGCGTGGAGATCGCCCGCGACCAGATCCGCGACGGCTCCCACCTGCTGGACCTGTGCGTGGACTACGTCGGGCGCGACGGCGTCGCCGACATGAAGGAGATCGCCGGCCGGCTGGCCACCGCCTCGACGCTGCCGATCGTGCTGGACTCCACCGAGCCCCCGGTGCTGCGGGCGGGCCTGGAGGCGCTGGGCGGCCGCGCGGTGCTCAACTCGGTCAACTACGAGGACGGCAACGCCCCGGAGTCGCGCTTCGGCCGGATCGCCTCGCTGGCCCGCGAGCACGGCGCCGGCCTGATCGCGCTCACCATCGACGAGGAGGGCCAGGCCCGCACCGCCGGCAAGAAGGTGGAGATCGCCGAGCGGCTGATCGCCGAGCTCACCGCGGACTACGGCATCGACGAGGGCTCGATCCTGGTCGACTGCCTGACCTTCACCCTGGCCACCGGCCAGGAGGAGTCCCGCCGGGACGGCATCGAGACCATCGAGGCGATCCGCGAGCTGAAGCGCCGCCGCCCGGCGGTGCAGACCACGCTGGGCCTGTCCAACATCTCCTTCGGCCTCAACCCGGCCGCCCGGGTCGTCCTCAACTCGGTCTTCCTGCACGAGTGCGTGGAGGCCGGCCTGGACTCGGCGATCGTGCACGCCTCCAAGATCCTGCCGATCTCGCGGATCCCGGAGGAGCAGCGCGAGGCCGCGCTCGACCTGGTCTACGACCGCCGCCGCGAGGGCTACGACCCGCTGCAGCGCCTGCTGGAGCTGTTCGAGGGTGTCTCCTCGGCCTCGGTCAAGGCGTCCAAGGCGGAGGAGCTGGCCGCGCTGCCGCTGGAGGAGCGCCTCCAGCGCCGGATCATCGACGGCGAGCGCAACGGCCTGGAGGCCGACCTGGACGAGGCGCTGACGGCCCGCCCGGCGCTGGAGATCATCAACGAGACCCTGCTGTCCGGCATGAAGGTGGTCGGCGAGCTGTTCGGCTCCGGCCAGATGCAGCTGCCGTTCGTGCTGCAGTCCGCCGAGGTGATGAAGACCGCGGTGGCGCACCTGGAGCCGTACATGGAGAAGTCCGACGCGGAGGGCAAGGGCACCATCGTGCTGGCCACCGTGAAGGGCGACGTCCACGACATCGGCAAGAACCTGGTCGACATCATCCTGTCCAACAACGGCTACAACGTGGTCAACCTGGGCATCAAGCAGCCGGTCTCGGCGATCCTGGACGCCGCGCAGGAGCACAGGGCGGACGTCATCGGGATGTCCGGCCTGCTGGTCAAGTCCACCGTGATCATGAAGGAGAACCTGGAGGAGCTGAACCAGCGCAGGCTGGCGGCCCAGTTCCCGGTGATCCTCGGCGGCGCGGCGCTGACCCGCGCCTACGTCGAGCAGGACCTGCACGAGATCTACGAGGGCGAGGTCCGCTACGCCCGGGACGCCTTCGAGGGCCTGCGGCTGATGGACGCGCTGATCGCGGTCAAGCGCGGCGTGCCCGGCGCCGTCCTGCCGGAGCTCAAGCAGCGCCGCCACGCCCGGGTGGAGGTCGAGGAGCCGGAGGAGGTCAACCTCGGCCAGATCCGCTCCGACGTGGCGGTGGACAACCGGGTGCCCGAGCCGCCCTTCTGGGGCGACCGGATCGTCAAGGGCGTGCCGTTCGCGGACTACGCCTCCTGGCTGGACGAGGACGCGCTGTTCAAGGGCCAGTGGGGCCTCAAGGCGGCGCGCAGCGGCGAGGGGCCGTCCTACGAGGAGCTGGTGGAGACCGAGGGCCGTCCGCGGCTGCGGATGTGGCTGGACCGGCTGCAGACCGAGGGCTGGCTGGAGGCGGCCGTGGTCTACGGCTACTACCCGGCCAACTCCAAGGGCGACGACCTGATCGTCTTCCACGAGGACGGCACCGAGCGGACCCGCTTCACCTTCCCGCGCCAGCGGCGCGGGCGCCGGCTGTGCCTGGCGGACTTCTTCCGCCCGGAGGAGGCCGGGGTGCGCGACGTCCTCGGGCTGCAGGTGGTCACCATGGGCAACCGGATCTCCGAGGCGGCCAACGAGCTGTTCGCGAACAACTCCTACCGCGACTACCTGGAGCTGCACGGCCTGTCCGTCCAGCTGGCCGAGGCGCTGGCCGAGTTCTGGCACGCCCGGGTCCGCTACGAGCTGGGCTTCGGCGACGAGGACCCGCAGGACGTCCGGGACATGTTCGCGCTCAAGTACCGCGGCGCCCGGTTCTCGCTGGGCTACGGGGCCTGCCCGGAGCTGGAGGACCGCGCCAAGATCGCCGAGCTGCTGAAGCCCGAGCGGATCGGCGTGGTGCTCTCCGAGGAGTTCCAGCTGCACCCGGAGCAGTCCACCGACGCGATCGTGATCCACCACCCCGAGGCGAAGTACTTCAACGCCCGGTAACGCCCGTGTTGCGCATCGTTCGCCCGATCCGGGCGGTCCGGGCGTATTCTTGATGACCCTGAACGGGCCGGTCCGCTCACCTGCGGGCCGGCCCGTGCCATCCCCGGGGCCGATCCGGGCACGGACGGAAGGATCCCGCCATGACCACCATCTCCACCGCCACCCAGACCCTCGGCGGCGACGACCGGGGCCTCCAGGCGGTGCTGCTGGACATGGACGGGACGCTGGTCGACACCGAGGACTTCTGGTGGCAGGCCGAGTTCTCGCTCTTCGCCGACCTGGGCCACCAGCTGAGCGCCGAGGACCGCGCCCACGTGGTCGGCGGCCCGATGACCCGGGTGATCGACCACCTGCTGAGCAGCACCGGGGTGGACCTGTCGCCGGCCGACCTGACCGTGCTGATCAACCAGCGCTTCGTCGACCTGCTGGGCGGCGGGGTGCCGCTGATGCCGGGCGCCGAGCGGCTGCTCAACACGCTGGCCGCGCACGGCGTGCCGGCCGCGCTGGTGTCCGCCTCGCATCGGCACATCATCGACATCGTGCTGCGTTCGCTGGGTGCCGAGCACTTCGCGTTCTCGGTCGCCGGGGACGAGGTGCCGCGCACCAAGCCGCACCCGGACCCGTACCTGGAGGCGGCCCGCCGGCTGGGTGCCGACCCGGCCCGCTGCGTGGTGGTCGAGGACGCGCCGACCGGGGTGCGGGCGGCCGAGGCGGCCGGCTGCCCGGTGATCGCGGTGCCCTCGGTGGCGCCGATCGAGCCGGCGCCGGGGCGTCTGGTGGTCTCCTCGCTGGAGCAGGTCGATCTGGAGCTGCTGCGCTCCCTGGTGACCTCGCGGGTGTGATTGTCGTCTCATTGCGGAGCGGCAGGACCCACCGGTAAGCGGACGGACGCGGCCGGGCCGGGGGAGCGGCACGGGAGAAAACGGGCATTGCCTGACAACTCGTCGGACAGGCCTGACCAGAGCCCCGCGGCCGTGTCCCAACCGTCACCTGCGCGGGTGCCGGGGGTGCGTGTTCGATATGGCACGCTACTCGGGTTCGTTCCACCCCCGAGCCCAGGCACCGCCGCTGACGGGCACCCCCGTCGTGCCCGCGGTCGCAGCCGGACCGCACCCAGAAGGACGCGACCCGTGAAGACTTCAGCTGAACGACTGGCCGTGCTCGGCTGCGCCGGAATCGTCGCCGCCTCGGTGGCCGGCTGCGGCTCGGTCACCAACGCCGTCAAGGGGGACGGCGACAAGTCCATCACCATGGGCACCACCGCGCTGACCACCGCCCTGGACCCGGCCGTCGCCTACGACGCCGGCTCCTGGCTGCTGATGCGCAACACCTTCCAGTCGCTGCTGAGCTACCCGGCCGCCTCCAGCGCGCCCAGCCCGGACGCCGCGCAGTCCTGCGAGTTCACCGCCGGTGACGCCACCCAGTACCACTGCACGCTGAAGACCGGGCTGAAGTTCTCCAACGGCCACGCGCTCACCGCCGCCGACGTCGTCCACTCGGTCCAGCGGACCCTGAAGATCAACGACCCGGGCGGCCCGGCCGCCCTGCTCTCGTCGATCAAGTCCGTCGAGGCGCCCAGCGACACCGAGGTGGTCTTCCACCTCAACCAGCCCGACGCCACCCTCCCGGCCAAGCTGGCCGGCCCGGCCGGCGCCATCGTCGACCAGGAGGTCTACCCGGTCGACAAGGCGCTGCCCAACGACAAGCAGATCGGGTCCGGCCCGTACAAGATCGACTCGGTCGAGGCGATGGCCAAGGGCGGCCCGGCGAAGGTCGTGCTCCTGCCGAACGACAAGTACACCGGCGACGCCAAGCTGCGGAACAAGAAGTTCACCCTGCGCTACTTCGACAAGCCGGCCGACCTCAAGTCCGCGCTGGACAACGGCGAGGTCGACCTCGCCGACAACAGCCTGGAGCCGAACACCGCGGCCCAGATCCTCTCCGACCAGCAGGGCGGCAAGACCGACCTGCACGTCGTCGAGGGCGACAGCAACGACACCCGCTACCTGGTCTTCAACACCAAGGACGCCACCGGCGGCAACCTCGCCGTCCGCCAGGCCGCCGCCCAGCTGATCGACCGCAAGGCGCTGGCCCGCGACGTCTTCGCGCGCACCGTCCAGCCGCTGTACTCGATGGTCCCGGCCGGCGTCACCGGCCACAGCACGGCCTTCTTCGACCGCTACGGCGACCAGGACGTCGCCAAGGCCAAGGCGATCCTCGCCGCCGCCAAGGTGCAGACCCCGGTCAAGCTCACCCTCACCTGGTCGCGCTCGCGCGCCGAGGCCGCCGAGCCCGAGGCGCTGAAGAAGCAGCTGGAGGCCGGCGGGCTGTTCCAGATCACCGTCCAGCAGGAGCCGGACTGGGAGACCTACAAGAAGGGCTGGAACGAGGGCAAGTACCAGCTGTACACGATCGGCTGGTTCGCGGACTACCCGGACCCGGACAACTACGTCGCCCCGCTGATCGTCGAGGGCGGTGCCTACCACCACGGCTGGGACGACCCGCAGATCAGCCAGAAGCTGGTGCCGGACACCCTCAAGCAGACCGACCGGGCCGCCGCGACCGGCGCCTACGCCCAGATCCAGGGCATCGTCGCCACCAACGCCCCGCTCATCCCGCTGTTCCAGAACAAGGCGTTCTTCACCTCGCGCTCCAACATCACCGGCGTGGAGTCCACCGTCGACACCACCGGCTTCTTCCGCTTCTGGGAGATCGGCCGCTCCGGCAAGTGACGCGGCACACGCCGGAGGCC
>NZ_JBHYUU010000146.1:0-21159 GCF_042749955.1 Kitasatospora sp. NPDC059462
GGGGGGGGGGGGCCCCCCCCGCCCCCCCCCCGCCCGCACGGGCCGTCAGCGGCGGACCATGCGCACGCCCGAGACCTCCAGCAGGCCGTCGAGCTCCACCCGGCCGACCCGCTGCTCCGGGCTGACCACCAGGCCGTCGCGGCGGACGACGTCGAGGATCCGCTCGGCCAGCGGCATCACCATGTGGCGCCCCCAGCAGCGTTCGTTGGCGTGCCCGAACGGCAGGTAACCGGGCTGGGTGTCGGGGTCGAGGTCCTTCCAGCGCTCCGGGCGGAAGGCCTCCGGGTCGTCCCAGAGCCGGGGGTCGCGGTGGCTCAGCAGCGGGAGCATCAGGATGTCGTCCTGGCCGCCGATCCGGCCGTCGACCTCGCCGAACTCCGGGGAGGCGACCCGAAGGATGTTCCAGGAGGGCGGCAGCAGCCGCAGCGCCTCCAGCAGCACGTCCCGGTTGGGCACGTCGTCGTCGAAGGGCGCCCCCAGCCAGACCGCGTTGGTCACCAGTGCGGCCACGGTGAAGCAGATCGGTGCCGCCACCCGCCGGTAGAGGTACATCGCGTAGCGACGGTCGTCGTACGTCTCGGCGTCCAGCACCCGGGCCGCCAGATTCGACAGCGGGATTTCGGCGCCCGGTTTTCCGAGCATCGCCGTTCCGGCCGCGACGGCCATCCAGGTCAATTTCGGGGTGAGTTCCAGGCGACGGTCGACGAGGACCCGGAAGCGGAAACTCTCCCGCCCGAAGACGAGGTCCCGGAGATAGACGTGCGGGGTGTGCGGCCATGTCCCGGAGAGGTCCGTCCGCTCGCCCAGCGGCTTCTTCAGCGCGGCCCGGACGTCGGCGGAGACGGCCTGCATGAGCGCGGCCGCGTCGGCCCGGGTGACCTGCCGCCCCTGCACGGGTTTGAAGGTCGGGCGCTCCTCCGCGTTGGCCGGCCTGCTGCGCAGCAGCCCGTCCATGAGGTCGACGCCGGCGACCCCGACGGTGTCCGCCTCCAGGCGGAACAGGTCCTGACCTCGGTACCTGCGCAGGAGCTCCTCGATCCGCGACGCGAAGAGGGTGACGCGGGCGCTCCGGCCGGTGCTGGACATAGCCATCCGTGACTCCAAGGGTGAGCGGCTGTGGGCGGCCGGCTCGCGGTGAGCGGCCCGTGCCCGGCGAGTGCGGGTGGCACTCGCCGGGCACGCGTCCGACAGCGGAAGAACCGCCGGGAATTAGATCCAGCCGTACCAGGCGTAGGCCTTCAGGCTCTTCTCCGGCATGACCTTCTTCACGAAGTGAACGAGCTTCATGACAGCACCTCCATCTGAACGGGGAACGATGACGAACCACTTTTCGGCGGACGGCCCGCGAACCGCGGACTCCGGGGTGGGCCCGACGGAATTCCGCACTTCGCTTTCCGCCGCCGGGAAAAAGTGAATCCCAGCCCGAAAACACGGTCAAGTGACGCAGCTCACCCACGGGATCACCGGCCCGGAAGGTTTGACGCCCCCTCGGCCGGCCCGGACACCTTTGACGCGAGCGCGACAGTGCTGGTCAACGGCGGGGTCCGCCGGTGGCGAGAAGGTGAACGGGGCGTTCCGCCCGGCGGGCCGGGCGGGGGCGGACGAGGACCGACGGAACGTTCGGTCTGCCCCTTGGGGCAGGCCGGCTGCCCCTTCCGTTTCGCTCCCCGGTCCGCGAGCCTTTGACGGATCGTTACCGTGACTTCGCACCCGGGCGTCCGTTGCCCGTGGCGACGCCGCTACCCTGTGCTCCGCAGCGGAACGGCCGACCGGCCGCCAAGCACTCGCTGGGGGCGATTGTGGTCGAACGTCTGGTGCTGGATCTCCACGCCGACGGCCGGATGTCCGTGACGGAGTGGCCGCCGGGCGACGAGGTCCCGGCGCCCGCCGTCGACGCCGGATGGCTGCACCGACCCCTGGGCGACCCGGCCCTGGAGGGCCTGCGCTGGTACCTGGAGGACTACCTCCGGACGCCGTTCGGGGCCTACGGCGAGCGGGGCCCGCACACCGCCCGTCAGCTCCCCGGCTGGGGCGCCCGGATGTTCTCCGCGCTGTTCGGGAGCGGCCCCGGCCGGGACGCCTATCTGCGGAGCCGGGCGCGGGCCCGGGCCCGCGGCGCCGCGCTGGAGGTCGTGCTGCGCTCGGACTCCGCACCGCTGCTCGCCCTGCCCTGGGAGCTGATGGCGGACCCGGACCGCCCGTTCCCCCCTGCCCCCGGCGACATGACGGTCGCCCGGAGCCCGGCGGCGGCCGACCCCCGCGACACGGTCACCGTCGCGGGCGGTTCACTCCTTCGGGTGCTGTTGGTGGTCACCCGGCCGGACGGCCCCGGCGACCCCGGGGCCACCACCGTCCCCCTGCTGCGGCGGCTCGGGGCGCCGGGCGGCGCGGTCGAGCTCCGGGTGCTGCGCCCGCCGACCCTCGCCGGGCTGGGCGAGACGCTGCGGGCGGCCCGCGAGGAGGGCCGGCCGTTCCGGGTCGTGCACTTCGACGGCGCCGGCGTCCTCCCCGGCTCCGAGGCCGCGGCACGGGCCGGAGCGCGGTCCGGGGAACGGTCCGGGGAACGGTCCGACGCCGGGACGTGGTCCGAGGCCGACGGCGCGCTGACGTTCGAGAGCGCGGACGGGGGTACCGAGCCGGTGCCGGTCCGGCGCGTCGCCCGGCTGCTGGCCTCCGCCGACGTCCCGCTGGTGGTCCTGGGCACCCGGCGGTCGGGCAGCCCGGCCGGGCAGTCCGAGGCCGCCGCGGCCGGCCGGCTGCTCCAGGAGGGCGCCGCCGCGGTGCTCGCGCTGCCGTACGGCCTCGACGCGACGGCCACCGCCGAGTTCCTGACGGCCGTCCACACCCGGCTGGCCTCCGGCGTCCCGCTCACCCGGGCGGTCGCGGACGGCCGCCGGCACCTCGCCGAACAGGACCGGCGCCCCTCCCCCAGGGGCCCGCTGCCGCTGGCCGACTGGACGGTCCCGGCCCTCCACCGCCGGAGCGAGGTGGTCTTCCCCGGGCCGCGGGCCGAAGGGGCCGGGCCGCAGCCCGTGCTGTCCGGCGACGTGCCCGGACCCGGCACCGCCGCACCCGGGTCCGCCCCGGACCACGCGGAGGGCCTCGCCGCCGTCGGGGAGTTCGCCGGACGCGACGGCCTGCTGCTGCGGCTGGACGCGGCGGCCCGGCGCCACCGCGTGATCGTCCTCCACGGCCCCGCCGGCATCGGGAAGACGGAGCTGGCGAAGGCCTTCGGCCGCTGGTGCCGGGACACCGGCGCGGTGGACGGGCCGGAGGCGGTGCTCCTGCACTCCTTCGCCCCGGGGGTCGCGTCGTTCGGCCTGGCCGGGGTGATCGACCGGATCGGCCGCCGGCTGTTCACCCCCGAGGAGTTCGACCCGCTGGCACCGGCCGAACGCCGGAAGGCCGTCGAGGAGGCGCTCGACACCGGTGACGTGCTGCTGATCTGGGACGGCGTCGAGGCGCTGCACACGCGGCACGACCCGGCCGGCGGCGCGCCGGCCCCGAGCGAGGAGGACCGCGCCGAGCTCAAGGCCTTCCTCGAACTCGCGGCCCGGCGCGGACGCGGCACGGTCGTCCTCACCAGCCGGACCCCGGAGGACTGGCTGGGCCCCGGACCGCTGCGGATCGAGGTGCCGGGCCTGGAGCCGGACGAGGCCGTCAGGTACGCCGACCACCTGCTCGCCGACGACCCCGACACCGTCCGCAAGCGCGGGCTGCGGGTCTTCGGCCAACTGCTGGAGTGGCTGGACGGGCACCCGCTGCGCATGCGGCTCGTCCTGTCCTCGCTCGGCAGCCACGAGCCCTGGCACACCCTGGACACCCTGGCGCGCGCCGTGGCCGCCTCGGCCACCTCGGCCGGGGGCCCGCCGGGCGAGGAGCGGGAGGCCGGGGAGCGGGAGGCGGCCGGGGACGCCGTGCTCGCCGTGTGCGCCGCCTACGCGCTGGACCGGCTCCCCGCCGCCGACCGGCAGGCTCTGGCGGCCGTCACGCTCTGCCACGGGACCGCCGACGCCACGGTGCTCGCACTGCTCTCCCGCCAGCCGCTCGCGCCCGAACGCTTCCGGAACCGCGGCACCGAGGACTGGCAGCGGCTGCTGGAACGAGCGGCCGGGCTCGGCCTGCTCACCGCCTCGCACGGCACCGCCTTCGGCGTCCACCCGGTGGTCGCGGCCGTCCTCACCGCCCGGTGGCGCGCCGCGGAGCCCGCGTTCGCCGAGCAGCACGCGGCCGCGGAGCAGGCCCTGCTCGGCGCCCAGGTCAACTTCTGCCTGCTGCTCAGCCGTGAACTGCTGGGCGGGAGCAGCGCGTTCGCCCTGACCGCGCTCGACCTCCAGCGGCGGACCATCGGCGCCCTGCTCGGCCGGGCCGTCGGGGACGGCCGGTGGCTGCAGGCCCGGGCACTCGTCCGGCCGCTGCCCGCCTACTGGAGCGCCCACGGGCTGGACGCCGAGGCACGCGGCTGGACCGACCTGGTGCGCGGCGCCCTGGAAACGGGCCCCGACGGCCCTCCGCCGGCCGACACCCCGGCCGGCGCGCTCTGGCTGTCCGTCGTCGGCGCCGAGGCCCGGCGCCTGGTCCGGGCCGGCCGGACGGAGGAGGCCGAACGCGCCTTCCGGGAGATCCACCAGGCCGTCGACCGGCGGCCGCCGGACCCCGACCAGCTCGACGACCTCGCGGACGGCTACCAGCAGCTCGGCCGGATCGCCGTGGACCGCGGCGAGTTCGACGACGCCGAGCAGTGGTACCTGCGCTCGCTCGCCGTGCTGGAACAGCTCGACGACGCCGACGGCGTCGCGCTCGGCCACCACCAGCTCGGCGTGATCGCCCACCGCCTCGGCCGGCCCGCCGACGCCGAACGGCGCACCCGGCAGGCCCTCGACGCCTTCGAGCGCCTGGGCGAGTCGCAGCGGGCGGCGGCCTGCCGGCACCAGCTCGGCGTGCTGGCCCAGGAACAGGGCCGCTTCGAGGAGGCCTACCTGTGGTTCGGGCGCGCCCTGGCCACCGCCGACCGGCCCACCGACCTCCCCCTCGTCACGGACCTCCACCACCGGCTGGCCGCCGTCGCCGCCGAACTGGGCCGCCTCGCCGCGGCCGAGAAGTGGTGCACGGAGGCCCTGGCCCTCACCGAGGAGGCGGGCAGCCTGCCGGACACCGCCCGCAGCTGCCACCAGCTCGGCGTGCTGGCGGCGGCCCAGGAGAGGTTCGAGCAGGCCGAGTCCTGGCACCGCAGGGCGCTGGGGATCCGCCAGGACCTCGGCGACCGGCCCGGTGCGGCCGCCAGCCAGCACCAGCTCGGCGTCGTCGCCGCCCACCGCGGCGACCTGGCCGGGGCGGAGGGCTGGTACGCCCGGGCGCTGGAGGTCCGGGAGGAGCTGGGCGACCAGGCCGGCGTCTCGGTCGGCTACCACCAGCTCGGCCTGGCCGCCCAGACCGGCGGCCGGGCGGCCGACGCCGAGGCCCGGTACCGCAAGGCCCTGGACGTCTCGCACCGGATCGGCGACACCCCGGGACTGGCGCGGACCTTCGGCCAGTTCGGCCTGTTCGCCGCCGAGCAGGGGCGCCCGCGCGAGGCGATGGAGTGGCTGGTCCGCAGCATCACCTGCTACGAGGAGTTCCCGCACCCCCTGACCTGGCCGAGCGTGGTCAACCTCGGCCTCCTCGCCCGTGACCTCGGCCCCCGCGCCGTCGAACGCGCCTGGCGCTCCGTCACCGGCCGGCGCCTCCCCGACGCCGTCCGCGACCACGTCGGCGGCTGACCGCCCCGGCCGCACCCGACGACGAGGACCGACCAGCGACCCTGGCGGCCGGCCGTCGGGCCCTGTCTCCGACGGGCGGCCCAGGGGCGGACCTGACACCCGGCCATCATCCCGCCGGCGCACAGGCCCACCGGCCGCTCGCGCGTCGGGGGCGATCGGGCGAGCCCCCGATCACGACCGGCCGGAACCCCGTGATCGGTAGCAGCCGTCCAGGGCCGCTCGACGACGCCCCCGGCGACCGCCACCGCATGCCCCGCCGCCTGCGCGGTACCCGGGGACGCGACTCGCACGATCGCGGGAACCGCACCGGAGAGCGCGATGCCACCCGGCCGCGCCCGCCCGGACGCCGATCTCGCGTGATGACGGGCCAACTCCACAACCCACCCACCGGACACGAACGGACACGGCCGCCCCGCCGAGCCGTCACGCCAAACACCCCCCGGGGGGGGCGACGCCGATCGCCGGCCACCCACCGAAGCGAGACGGCAAGGCCGCCCCCACGCCTCAGCTGTCCCGTCAGGGGCCCTGGAGCGATCCCGCCCGGCCCTGCCGGTCGGGGAACTGGTCCCGTGTGATGACGGGCCGACTCCACGGCTACGCCGCATCCGGCGATGCCACCCGGGCCCGCGCGCCCGGGCGCCGGTCTCATCTGTGGACGGTCGGGGGTGGATGTCGTCGGGGGCGGCCGGGCCGGAGGGGGGCGGCGGTGGGCGGTTACGGGGTGGGGTGGTCCCCGAGGAGGAGGTGGCGGATCCGGGTGACGGTTTCCGTGTCGCGGGCCGTCACGAACGGCAGGGTGTTGCCGCCGGCGAGGTGGAAGGGGGTGCCGGAGAGCGTGGTGTGGGCGCCGCCCGCCTCGGCGACCAGGAGCAGGCCCGCCGCGTGGTCCCAGGCGTTCTCCCAGGCGAACACGGTGGCGTCGAGGGCGCCGCGGGCGATCTCCAGGTACTCCAGCCCCGCCGAGCCCGCGCACGGGCGGGCCCGGACGCCCTCGGTGCGCAGGCGGAGCAGCGCGCGCTTCGCCTCGGGGGTGGTGTGGAAGGGGTACGAGGCGGCGATCTCCAGCGGTGCGCCGGCGGCCGGCGAGCCGGCCCGCAGGGCGGTGCCGTCCAGGTGGGCGCCGCCGCCGCGCAGGGCCGTCGCCATGCGGTCGTGGGCCGGGGCGTACGTCCAGGAGGCCAGCAGCTCGCCGCGGTGGGCGAGGGCGACCAGGGTGCAGAAGCCCTCGTCGCCGCGGACGAAGGTGCGGGTGCCGTCGATCGGGTCGACGATCCAGACCGGGCGGTCGCCGGCCAGTGCCGCGTACAGGCCGGGGTCGGCGGCGACGGCTTCCTCCCCCACCACGACCGAGCCGGGGAGCAGCGCCGTGAGAGCGGCCGTCAGGTGCGCCTCGGCGCCCCGGTCGGCGACCGTCACCAGGTCGTGCGGGCCGCTCTTCTCGGCCACCTGGTCGGCGGTCAGCGCGCGGAAGCGCGGCATGATCTCGGCGGCCGCCGCCCGTCGGACGGCCTCCTCCACCGGGCCCAGGCACTCCGCGGCGAATCTATCGTCGATCATCGGCCCATCACATCACAGCTTCTGTTTCCGGCGGCCCGACCGAACAGACGGACGGCCGAGGAGGCACGCCGCCCGTGCGTTCGACAGGGCGGGTCGGGTTCCGGCTCAAGCGGTGGGGAAGGCTCGCCGACCGTGATGTCAGCGGTGCGCGATACCGTCGCCGCATCCGACCGAGGAGGGCCGCATGGCGACCAGGTGGAGCTTGACGATCGACTGCGCGCACCCGGCGAAGCTGGCCGGGTTCTGGGCACTGGCGCTGGGCTATGCGGAGAGGCCCGCACCCGCAGGGTTCGGCAGTTGGGAGGAATGGTTCTCTCATCACGGGATCCCGGAGGACGAGTGGGACGAGGGCGCGTACCTCTGTGATCCCGAGGGGGCGGGCCCCGGCCTGTCCTTCCTGAAGGTGCCGGAGCCGAAGACGGTGAAGAACCGGGTGCACCTGGACGTGCAGGTCGGTGGCGGCCGTGAAACGGCCTGGGAGGTGCGATGGCCGCGCGTGGTCGAGGCGGTGGGGCGGCTGACCGCCGCAGGGGCGACGGTGGTTCGTGAGGAGGGCCTGCAGGGCAGGCCCGATCATGTGGTGATGGCTGATCCGGAAGGAAACGAGTTCTGCGTGGTCTGACCGCGGAAGCCGGATCAGTACGCCCCGGGCGCCCCGGAGGAGACGGTGGCCGGGCCGGACAGGGGGTCAGCGCGGGTCGCGGCCCAGGGCCCGGCGCAGCGCGAGGTGGGTCAGCCAGGCCATGCCGAAGGTGAACGGCGCGGCGGTGCTGTCGGCGGGACCGGGGACGAGCGAGCAGACCACCATCACGGCGAGCGGTATCCGGACGCGCAGCAGCGCCCGGCCGACGGCCGCGGCGCCCGACGCGGCCGCCTTCCCCGGGGCGGTCGGGGCGCGTACGGCGAGCCACGGAACGAGCAGGCCCAGCACCGCGAGCGGCACGGTGAGGCCGGTGTGCTTCGCCACCTCGAAGACCGTCCAGCCCAGCAGGACGACGCCGAGCACGCCCCAGCCGACCCGGGCGGCGGCGCCCACGGTGCCGAGGACGGGTGCGGCGGCGCGGTCGGCGCTCTCGTGCGTCATGAAACTCTCCCCCGGGTACGTCGTGCGCCCCACCCGTCCCGGGCGGTGCCACCGGCAGTATGCGGCGCCCCCGCCCGCCGGGACACCCCGGCCGCACCCCGGAACGGGTCAGCGGCCGCTGACGGCCCGGGGAGCGCAGTGGTCGCGGGCCTCGGCCAGGGCGGCGGCGAGGGCCTCCGGACGGCGGGTGGAGAGGTAGACGTAGGGGCAGAGCAGGGAGGGTTCGGCGACCTCGACGCGGACCGCGCGCGGGAGGTAACCGCGGATCAGCAGGCGGGCCCTGGGACCGGCCAGCCGGGTGCGCCAGGCGAAGGCGCCGTCCTCGTCGAGCACCTCGACGGCCCCGGTGTGCTCGCCGCGCAGCACGACCGGTCCGGCCACCAGGACGCCGTCGCAGACCCTGATCCGGACCGCGCCGTACCCGTTCAGCGCCGGGGCGACGACCGCGAGCAGCAGAGCGCCGCCGGCGAGCGCGGTCAGCGGGCCGAGCGGGAGCAGCGCGGCCGTGAGCGCGGCCGCGGCCGCCAGGGCCGCCAGCCACCAGCGCAGCGGGACGGAGAGTCGTTCGTCGTAGATCACCACATCCGGGATGCTGCCACGTCACCGACCGGTGCCCGCAGCCGGGCCGGGCCGACGGCGGTGCGGGTGCGGCGCCGGCCCGCCCGGTGGTCGGGGCCCGGGCTCAGGCGGGGTCGTGCCAGGAGAAGGCGGCGATCCGCCAGCCCTCGGGGGTGCGGACGAACTGGAAGGTCTTGGTCCCGCCGCCCTCGTACGGCTCGCCGTCCAGGGTGCCGGACTTGCGGTACTCGCCGATGCGCGAGGCGACGTCCCCCGCGATCTCGGTGCGTTCGGAGGTCTCCCACTCCGCGAAGCCCACCAGCCGGCCGTCGTTCAGCAGCCGCTCGCGGGGCTCGACGAACTCCTCGACGGAGTAGACCGTGAACGTCGGGGAGGTGCTGACGATCACTCCCTGCGGGAGCATCAGCCGCCGGATCCGGGCCACGTCGGCGCCCTCGCCGCCGCGGTTGTCGAACGCGTCGAAGAACTCGGCGGTCAGCCGGTCGATCTCGGTCTTGGACATGGGCCCGACCGTAGCACCGCGCCGTCCGCCGGTCAGCCGTTCGGTGCCATGTCACACATCGTCAAGCCGCGGACCCGGATCCAGGTGTCGTGCATGTGTTGATGTCGCGCCCCTGTGGTGAACGCGTGGAGGTGGCTAGCATGAGCATGCCGTCGAACAGGTATCCACCGACCCTCTACGGGAGGAGCCCCTCATGACCGCACAGCTTCTGGAGATCCGCGACGCCGGTCTGCTCGACATCGACGAGGAGACCATCGCCTTCGAGGACGAGTTCGACGCGGACCTCGCCCCGGCGGCGTGTCTCGCCGACCCGTGGGTCACCTACGTCCCCACCCGTTTCGAGTGCGGGCTCGACTACTGACCCCCGAGCGCGCCGCGTAGGACGGTGACCGCCGGGCGGGCGACCGCGCGGCGGTCACACCGCTGCCGGGCCGGGGGAACCGGCGGCGGAGCACGCGGAACGGGGCACGCGGAACGGGGCACGGGGTTCGGGGCACGCGGTTCGGATCACGCGAGGGGGCTCGACGATGGTGGCAGCGGGCGGGTCCGGTGGCGGGGCGGCCGGGGAGCTGCGGGCACGGATCGCGGCCCACCTGGGCAAAGCGACAGCGGCCGGCGCACAGCGCCGCCTGCACGCCGGCGACGGCTGGCTGTACCTGCACGACCCGCGGATGCCCGCCCTCGCCCACGGCTGGAAGCTCCACCTCTCCGGCCGGCCCGAGCACCTGGCGGACCTGGTCGACCTGGTGCTCCCCGTCCTGCTCCGCCACCGCTGCGACGCCAAGTTCACCGCCGACGCCGCCGTGCTGGGGCGGCTCAACTCCGGGCTGCGCGGCGCCGCGGCCGTCGGCAAGGCGGTGACGGTCTACCCGGCGCCGGGCGGGATCGAGGCGCTGGCGGCCGAGCTGGCCGAGGTGCTGGCGGGCCGCCCCGGCCCCCGGGTGGTCAGCGACCGGCGGCTGCGGGCGGACGCCCCGGTCTACTACCGCTACGGGCCCTTCCGGGTCACCGACGAGGACCCGGACCTCGTGATGACCGGCCCCGACGGGGAGGCCTTCCCCGGACTGGCCGGCGAGGCCTACCGCCAACCGTCCTGGGCGGCGGACCCGTTCGCCGCCCGCGCCGCGCGGCCGGAGGCGAGCACCCGGGTCGGCGACGGCCGCTACCGGATCACCGCCGGGATCACCCGCTCGCCGAACGGGCACGTCTACCGCGCCGTCGAACTCGCCACCGGGCGGGCGGTGGTGGTGAAGCAGGCCCGCGCCTTCGTCGCCGAGGACGCGTCCGGCACCGACGCGCGCGGCCGGCTCCGGCACGAACGGCGGGTGCTGGCCGCGCTCGACGGGGTGCCCGGGGTGCCGCAGCTGGTCGACTACTTCCGGCACGGCGAGGACGAGTACCTGGTGAGCACCGCCCGCGGGCCTCGTGACCTGCGCCGCGACGTCCTCGCCGCGGGCCCGTACCACCCGGCCGGCGGCACGGACGGCCGGGACTGGTGGGCGCTGGCGCGCGGCCTGCTGACCGTCCTGGACGCGGTGCACGCGCGGGGCGTGGTGGTGCGCGACCTCAAACCGGCCAATGTGGTGCTCGACGGCCCGGCCGGCTGCTCGCTGGTCGACTTCGGCGTCAGCTCCCTCGCCGGCGAACGGCCCGAGGGCGCCACCCGGGGCTACGGCCTGCCCGGCGCGGGCGCGGGCGCGGGCACGGCGCGGCCCGCCGACGACTACTACGCGCTCGGCGCCACCCTGCACTGGGCCGCCACCGGGCTCGACCCGGTGGTGATCGACCCCGACCCGGCCGTCAACCGCGAACGCACCCTCGCCTGCCTGGCCGGCGCGCTGCCCGCGTACGGACCCGCGGCGGCGCCGGGCGCGGCGCCGGGCACGATGGCGGACGCCGTGGTGACGGTGGTGGCCGGGCTGCTGGGCCCCGACGCCGGGGAGCGGGCCTCGGCCGCCGCCCGGCTGCGGGACGACGCCCCCGTCCGCCCCGCCGGACCGTCGCGGAGGCCGACGGCGGTGACCGGCGAGCTGCTCGCCGAGACCGTCCGGCACACCCTCGGCCGCTGCGTGCGGATGGCCCACGAGCTGGTCGAGACCGATCCCCGGGGCGGGCAGCCGCGCACCCTGCTGTCGTTCTACGACGGCGCCGCCGGCCTCGGCCTGGAGCTGCTCCAGCACCCCGACCGGCCGGAGGTCCGCGCGGCGGCCGCCGCGCTCGCCCGGTGGACCGCCGCCCACCCGGCCCTCGACCGCCTCGGCCCGGGGCTGTACGACGGCCGGGCCGGCGTCGACCTGTTCCTCGCGCACGCCGCCCGTCTGCTCGGCACCGAGCGGCCCGCCGCCGAGGGCGGGGCGCCCGGCGAGGACCTCCCGGCCGACCAGATCTCCGGCGCCGCCGGGATCGGCACCGCGCGGCTCCTGCTGGCCCGCTCGGCCCGCGCCGACGGCCGCCCGCAGGAGGCCGCACAGCACCTGGCGGTCGCCGCCGAGTGCGCCTGGCGGCTGACCGACGGCCGCCCCACCGACCCCCGGGAGGACCCCAACCCGGCGACGGCGGCGCTCGTGGAGGGGTTCGCCCACGGCCGGGCCGGTCTGGCGCACTTCCTCCTCGCCCTGCCCGGCGGCCACCCGGAGGCCGCCCGGCGCCTGGTCGACGGCCTCGCCGCGGACGTCCCCCGGCTCGCGGCGGCCGCCCGCGCCCCCGGGGCGACCCGGCGCTACGGCTCCTGGTGCCGCGGGCTCGCCGGCATCGGCGCCGTCCTGGTCCAGGCCGCCCGCCACTACCGCGAACCGGCGCTGCTCGCCCGCGCCGCCGAGGCGGCGGCCGCCTGCCGCGCGCTCGCGCCGAGGATGGGCATGACCGGCCAGTGTTGCGGCCTCGCGGGCGTCGGCGAGCTGCTGGCCGACCTGGCCGCGGCCACCGGGGAGGAACGCCACTGGCGGGCCGCCGAGGAGGTCGCGGGCCTGATCCTGGCCCGGGCCGGCGGGCCCCCGGGCCGCCCGCTGCTGCCCGGCGGCAACCCCGGCGCGGAGTCCCGTGCCTGGGCCGTCGGCACCCCCGGGGTGCTCGCTTTCCTCCGCCGGCTCCACCTCCGGGGCGGGCCGCGTCCGGGCCGGCTGTTCCCGGCCCGATCCGGTGATTTCGGTTTCTGATCATCTGTTGGTAGTTTCTTCCCCGTCGAGAGGGCGGGCCGCGCAGGCGGCGGAAAGCCCCTTCGGCCAGGCGTCGGTGGTGCATTGGCAGCACGCCCGCTTTCAGCGGGAAGAGTTCGTTCGATTCGGGCCCGGCGCTCCGAACCCCGGGGGCGGCAACCGTGTGACGGGTGCCGCCCCCGTTCTGCATCCGCCGCCCCGCCGTCGGCGGCTCCGGCTCCGGGAGGAGACTGATCCCCGTGACCCAGTTGCTCTCGCGCGCGGCCGTGGAAGCCGCCCTGGACATCCCGACCGTGCTCGCGGCGCTCGAAGCGGGCTTCCGCGCGGCCGACCGGCTCCCGGCCGCCCAACGGGTGGGCGCCCGGCTGCCCGGCCCCGGAACCGCCATGTGCCTCGTTCCCGGGCTGCTCCCCGACGTGCCCGCGTACACCGTGAAGGTCAACGCCAAGTTCCCGGCCGCCACCCCCGCCCTGCGCGGGATCGTCTGCCTGCACGCCCTGGCCGACGGCGAACTGCTCGCGCTGCTCGACTCCGCCTCCGTCACCGCCTGGCGGACCGGGCTGGCCGCCGCCCTGGCCACCCACGCACTCGCCCCGGACCACGCGACGACGGTCGCCGTCATCGGCGCCGGCGCCCAGAACCGGACCGCGCTGCGGGCCCTGCGCACGCTGCGGCCGATCGACGAGGTGTACGCCTACGACCTCGACCCGGAGCGCGCCGCGGTCGTCGGGCGGCCCGTGCCCACCGCACGCGCCGCCGTCGAGGCCGCCGACATCGTCCTCCTCGCCACCTGGTCGCGCGAGCCGCTGCTCGACGCCGACGTGCTGCGGCCCGGTCTCCACCTCACCAGCCTCGGCTTCGACGAACCCGGCAAGACCGAGCTCTCCCCCGCCCTGCTGCGCGCCGGCCGCCTCGTCGTGGACGACCTCGCGCTCGCCGCCGCCTCCGGCGTCCTGCACGGCGCCGGCCCCGACCCGGAGCTCGCCACCCCGCTCGGCGACATCCTGCGCGGCACCGCCCCGGCCCGCCCCGACGACCGTCCCACCGTCTTCGCCCCGGTCGGCCTGCCCTGGCAGGACCTCGCCCTCGCCTGGCCCGTCCACCTCGCCGCCCGCGCCGATCCCGCGACGCCCTCCTTCACCTTCCACTGACCGCCCCCCGCGCTCCGCCGGGCGCCCTTCTGGTACCGCCTCCCCACGGCTACCGTCCTTCCAGGACACCGACGGCCCGGAGCCGACCCGCCGGTTTCGCCCGCCGTACGACGGAGGAGACGACCGTGGAGAAGTTCGTTCCGAAGTTCCAGGGCGCGCCGTGGACCGACGGCGCCCGCGCCCTGCACGTCTACGCCGTTCCCGACCTGCGGACCGACCTCCGGCTGGCGGGCCTGGTCGGCGAGTGCCGCGCCGCGATGCGCCCCTTCCCGATCACCCGGCTGGACGACGACACCCTGCACTGCACCCTCGACATGATCGCCGACACCACCGCCGACCGGATCACCGCCGAGGAGCGCGACGACCTCGTCACGGCCCTGCGCGAACACCTCGCCGCCACCGGCCCGTTCGAGGTGATGGCCGGCTCGCCGATCGCCGGCCTCGGCGGGGCCTTCCTGGACCTCTCCCCCGACGACGCCCTGGTGGACCTGCGCGAGCGGGTCCGCGACGCCATCCGCCGCACCCGCGGCCCCGGCGCGCTGCGGCACGACGGCGGCCGCCCGCACATCTCGCTCGGCTACGCGTGGACCGAGGGCTCCTCCGACGCCCTGCAGACGGCCTTCCGCCGGATCTCCCCCAGCCACGCCCCCGTCCGCGTGCGCGCCGTCGAACTGCTCGACGTACGCTTCCGGCTGCGCCCCCGCCCCGGCCGGGAGACCGCCTGGGAGCTCTCCTGGACCCCGGTGGCGACCGTCCCCCTCGCCGGCGCCTGACCGCCCGCCACGCAGCTGCGACGGGCGGCGCCCGGCCGTCCGGTCAGGCCGGCTGCCAGAGCTCGATGCGGCGGCCCTCGGGATCGGTGACCCAGCCGAACCGGCCGACCCCGGCCATGTCCTGCGTCTCCTCGGCCACCTCCGCGCCCTTCGCCCGCAGCTGCGCGAGCATCGCGTCCAGGTCACGGACCCGGAGGTTGAGCATGGTCTGCTGGTCGCGGGAGCCGAAGTAGTCCGTCCCGGCGTCGAAGGCCGCGAAGACCGTCGGCCCCGCGTCCGGCTGCCACCGGCCGTGGTCGTCGATGTCCAGGCCGAGGCAGTCGCGGTACCAGGCCGTCAGGGCCGCGGGGTCGGCCGCGCGCAGGAAGTACCCGCCGATGCCAAGCACGTGTTCCATGCCCGTCATCCTGCCAGGGCGGAGGTGGAGCGGCCCGGCGGCGCCGCTCAGCGGTCGGCCACCCACGCGGCGTCCGGGGGCCAGGAGCCGGTGGCCACGATGTGCTCGACGATCCGCAGCGCCTCGGCGAGCGGGACCGTCTCCTGGTCGGGGTACTCGTCGCACTGGCCGTTGGCGAGCACGAATCCGTCGCTCTCGCCGTCGGCCGAGGGGTCCACGGCGTGTTCGCCCGGGTCGCCCGCGCCCTCCAGCAGCACCACCATCGCCCGCTCGGTGTTGGTCACCACACCCAGCGAGCGGCCCGCCGAGCTGGTCAGCCACGTCTCCAGGCGCCCGGCGTCGACCCGCGACCGCAGCATCCCCGCCACCGCCCCGGACCGGACCGGGGCCGTGCCGCCGCCGTCACCGCCGCCCTGCGCCACCCATGACTCGATCACGGCCCCGAGGATCCCACGGCCGCCGACCGGGCGGAACGCGAGGGCAGAACGCGAGGGCGGATTCCCGCCAGCCCCGGGCCCGGCCGGCGGCGCAGAGTGGAAGGCGTGGGACAGCTGGGACGAGTGACCGGAGAGCGGACGTGAGCGTGCGAACGATGACCGAAACCCCTGCGGGGACTCCCGCGGAGACCTCCGCGGAGACCTTCGCGCAGCGGGTCGACGGGGCCGACTGGGCGGCGCTCGCCGAGGAACTCGGGGAGCACGGGAGCGCCCTGACGCCCAGCCTGCTCGACCCCGCCGAGTGCGCGGAGCTGGCCGGGCTCTACGACGAGGTGGAACGCTTCCGCAGCACCGTCGACATGGCGCGCCACCGGTTCGGCTCCGGGCAGTACCGCTACTTCCGCGAGCCGTTCCCGGCCCCGGTCGCGGCCCTCCGCGAGGCGCTCTACCCGCGGCTGCTGCCGGTCGCCCGGGACTGGGCGGCCAAGCTCCGCCGGCCCGCGCCGTGGCCGGACGGCCTCGCCGAATGGCTGGAGCAGTGCCATGCCGCCGGGCAGAACAGGCCCACCCCGATCCTGCTGCGCTACCGGGCCGGCGACTGGAACGCCCTCCACCGCGACCTGTACGGCCCCCTGGTGTTCCCGCTCCAGGTGGTCATCGGCCTCGACGTGCCGGGGGCCGATTACACCGGCGGCGAGTTCCTGACCGTCGAGCAGCGGATGCGCGCCCAGTCGCGCGGGACCTCCGTCGCCCTCCCCCAGGGCCGCGGGCTGGTCTTCACCACCCGCGACCGCCCCGTGCGCTCGGCGCGCGGCTGGTCGGCGGCGCCCGTCCGGCACGGCGTCAGCACCGTGCGCTCGGGGCTGCGCCGCACGCTCGGCCTGGTGTTCCACGATGCCGCCTGAGATCCGCCGCGCCGCCACCGGCGCCGGCCTCGATTCCGGCCTCGCCGTCGACCTCGGCATCGACCTCTGCGCCGACCCGGCCGAGCCGCACACCGAGGCCGAACTCGCCGCGCTGGAGGGGCTGTTGCCCCGGCACGCAGTGGTGGTGATCGGGCACGGCCGCGACCCGGCCTCGGTCGCCGCCGCCGGCGCTTTCGCCGCCCGCCGGGAGGCCTCCGGAGGGACCGTGGCGGCCGTCGTCGACTGGCCCGAGGAGGCCGCCTCCTGGCTGCGCCAGGCCCGCCGGTTCGCCGCCCCCGCGCCGGACGCCTGGGTGGTGGCCGCCGGGCCGCGCGGCTGGGCGGGGATGAGCCGGCGGCTGCGGCTCAGCACCGACTGGGACCCCTCCCGGACCGTCGGCTTCGCCGCCACCGGCAGCGCCCTCGCCCTCGCGCTCGCCGGTCCCGGCACCCTGGACGGCCTGCGCGGCGCCACGGCCGACGGCCGCACCTGGCAGGTGGGCGGCGGGGCCGGTCCGGGCGGCCCGACGGCGCACCGTCCCCGGTGAACGGACCGCGCGGCGACCGGCCCGGGGGCGGACGCGCGAACGCCCCGGAGCCGGGGGCTCCGGGGCGCGGGGCGGACGGGTCAGCCGTTGGTGCTCTCGAAGGCCTCCAGCCAGCTGAAGCGCGGGCCGACCAGGCCCACGGCGGCGTTGCCGGCCAGGAGAGCCGCCGACGAGGAGGAGGGCTGCTCGCCGCCCGAACCGTGCGCCACCGCGGCGGTCGGCGCGAGCACGGCGGCCGCGGCGGCGACGGTGGCGATCACGGCGAACTTGCGGAGCGTTCCACGAACCGACATTCAGGTACTCCTTGATGGAAGGTCAGCAGGCTGCACCGGCCGCCGCGCGGGACGGCCGGGCGGCACACACGTTTGCACACGAACGCGGGGCACCGGGCGCATTCGCGACGCCGACGCGGTTGAACGGGCGCGAAGTTACGCCCGCCGGGTGAACCCCCCGTGCGCCGCTGCCGTCCCGTCGCGCACGACAGACGGCCGAAAGCGGGACAACCCCGGGGCCGATTCACTACGGTCGTCCTCACGACAGCGGCACCGGCGGCACCGGACACGTGGTCGGCGACCCGCCGGGTGGAGCGGCAGGGGGTGGCATGGCACAGGCACGGAGGCGTCTGTCGCGTGCGGAGGCGGTGCGTCAGCGCACCGGTGCGCAGTTCATCGGCCGCAGAGCCCAGCTGGCGCTGTTCGTCGACAACCTCGCCCGGGACCCGGATCCCGACTCCGGGCCGGACCCGGCGGACTTCCTGTTCCATGTGCGCGGAGTGGGCGGGGTCGGCAAGTCCACCCTGCTCGCCCAGTGGCGCGAGGCGGCGCGGCGGGCCGGGGCGCTCACCGCGCTGGTCGACGAGACCGATGTGCACGGCGTCGAGACGGCGCTCACCGCGCTCGCCCGCCAGCTCGCCGAACAGGCGGGCCCGCTACGGGAGTTCGACAAGGCGGTGGAGCAGTACCGACGCTCGCTGCAAGCCGCCGCGGACCGCGAGCCGGAGCAGCCGCCCGGCGGGGAGGGCGCCTCGCTGCCGACCCGGATGGCGGCCCAGGCGGCACTCGGGGCGGCCTCGGTGCTGCCGGGCGCGGGGGTGGTCGCGGCGATGGCCAACCCGGACGCCGTGGCCCAGGGCGCCGAGCGGCTGATCGCCGGGGTGCGCCAGCGCCGGCGCGGCGGGGACGTCGAGGAGTCGGCGCTCAGCCGCGCCTTCGTCGCCGAACTCGCCCGGCTCTGCGACCGCGACCGGGACCGGAGGCAGGGGCGGCGGCCGTGGGTCGTGCTGTTCCTGGACACCTGGGAGCTGACCGGCCGCTACCTCGACGGCTGGCTGCGGGAGACCCTCGACGACGCGTTCGGCCCGCTGCCGCTGGAGGTGGTCTTCGTGCTGGCCGGCCGGGACGAACTGGCCGAACGCGAGTGGGCGCCGTGGCGGCCGGTCCTGGTGGACGTGCCGCTGGAGGTGTTCACCGAGCAGGAGGCCCGCGACCTGATGGCGGCCCGGGGGGTGACCGACCCGCTGGTGGTCGACGCGGTGCTGCGGATGTCGATGCGGCTGCCGCTGCTGGTCGCGCTGCTGGCGGCCGCCGACCCCGGCGCGGTGGAGGAGGTCGCCGACGTCGGCGCGGACATGGTCGACCAGGCGGTGGTGCGCTTCCTGCAGTGGATCCCCGAGCAGGAGCGCCGGGAGACCGTGCTGGCGGCGGCGCTCCCGCTGCAGCTCAACCAGGACCTCTTCGCCTGCGCCGTGCCGGACGCCGAACCGGACGCCTGGGCCTGGCTGTCGGCGCAGCCGTTCGTGACCGGGCGCGGCGACTTCCTGCAGTACCACGCCGTGGTCCGCACCAGCATGGTGCGCCGGCGCCGGATCCACACCCCCCGGGAGTGGACGGCCGCGCACACCCGGCTCGCCGAGCACCACGCCGCCGCGCGCACGGCGGTCGAGCAGTACCTGCCGGCGGCCCGGCGCGGCGCCGATCCGCGCTGGCGCCGCCCGCTGCTGAACGAGCTCTACCACCTGCTCTGCGCGGACCCGCTGGCCCATCTGGCGGTGGCGCTGGAGCACACCGCGCGCACCGCCGGGGACGCGCCGGACACGCTGGCCCCGTGGGCGGAGATGCTCAGCCAGGCCGCGCAGGACAGCGACGACGCCGAGCTGGTCCGCTGGGCCCGCCGGATCCACACGGCCGCCGGTGGCGAGCAGCCGGTCCTGGAGACGCTCGACGCCCTCGCCGGGCCGGGGCTGCCCACCCGGGTCCGGGCCTGGGCGCTCACCCACCGCGGCTACCAGTACTTCGTCGAGGACCGCGACGACGACGCGCTCGCCGATCTCGACCAGGCCGTCGCGATCGCCCCCGACCTGCCGCAGGCCCTCGCCTACCGCGGACGCGTGCTCAACTGGCACGGCCACCACGAGCGCGCGCTGGCCGACTTCACCGCCGCACTGGCCCTCGACCCCGAGTACGCCTGGGCGCTGTCCCGGCGCGGTGAGGCCCGGCAGCTGGCGGGGCTGGCCGAGGAGGCGATGGCCGACTTCACCGCCGCGCTCGCGCTGGACCCCGACGACGCCTGGGCGCTGGGCTCGCGCGGCCAGGCGCACCGGCTGGCCGGGCGGCTGGAGGAGGCGATCGCCGACCTCACCGCCGCCATCCTGCTCGACCCCGAGTACGCCTGGGCGCTCACCCAGCGCGGCGAGGCGTTCCGGATGGCGGGCCGGCCGGCCGAGGCGGTCGCCGACTTCACCGCGGCGCTCGCACTGGACCCGGGCGACGCCTGGGCGTTGAGCTCCCGGGGCCAGGCCTACCGGCAGACCGGCCGGCTGGACGAGGCGGTCGCCGACCTCACCGCCGCGCTGACGCTCGGCCCGGACAACGCCTGGGCGCTCGCCGAGCGGGGCGAGGCGCACCGGCTGGCGGGCCGGCCGGAGGAGGCGGTGGCCGACTTCACGGCCGCGGTGGCGCTCAACCCGGAGAACGCCTGGGCGCTCGGCTCGCGCGCCCAGGCGCACCGCCAGGCCGGACGGTTCGACGAGGCCGTCGCGGACTTCACCGCGGCGCTCGCGCTGAACCCCGAGTACGCCTGGGCCGTCGGCGAGCGCGGCGAGGCGCACCGGCAGGCGGGCCGGCTGGAGGAGGCCGTCGCGGACTTCACCGCGGCGCTCGCCCTGGACCCCGAGTACGCCTGGGCGCTCGCCGAGCGCGGCGAGGCGCACCGGCAGGCGGGCCGGCTGGACGAGGCGGTGGCGGACCTGTCGGCGGCGCTGCTCCTGGACCCGGTGGACGTGTGGGCGCTGCGGGCGCGCGGCCAGGCGCACCGGCAGGCCGGCCGGCTGGACGAGGCGATCGCGGACCTGACCGCCGTCCTCGCGATCGACCCGGAGTACGCCTGGGCGCTGGCGCTGCGCGGCGAGGCGCACCGGCTGGCGGGGGACCTGGAGGAGGCGGTCGCCGATCTGTCGGCCGCGCTCGTGCTCGAACCGGACGACGCCTGGGCGCTGGGCTCCCGGGGCCAGGCGCGCCGGCAGGCGGGCGAGGTGGAGGCGGCGGTCGCGGACCTCACGGCCGCCCTGGCGCAGAACCCGGACTACGTGTGGGCGCTCGCCGAGCGCGGTCAGGCGCACCGGCAGGCGGGGCGGACGGCGCAGGCGGTGGCGGACCTGGAGGCCGTGCTGGCCCGGGACCCGGCGGACGTCGCGGTGCGGTGCGCCCTGGCGGCGGCGTACCGGCACGACGGGCGGTTCGCGGACGCCCGGGAGGTGCTGGAGGGGCTGGCGCCGGAGGTGGCGGCGTCCTCGACGGTGCTGGTGGAGGTGGCGGTGCTGCGGTTGCTGACGGAGGGCCCGGCGGCCGCGGCGGAGGCCTGGGAGGCGTTCCTGGAATGCCCGTACGAGGATCCTCGGGACCTCTTCGAGCCGGGGGTGCGCAAACTGCTGTACGGGCTGGTCGCCGGGGAGGGCGGGCCGCAGGAGCTGGCGCGGGCCTTCCTGGCGGTGCCCGGCGCGCGGGCGGCGCGGGCGGACGTCTGCCTGTACCTCGGTGAACTGGCACGGGCCGCCGCCCCGGTGGGTGCGCGGGCGGCGGAGGCGCTGCGGTTCCTGGAGTGACGGACGGCGGGTGCCCGTTCGGGCAGAGGCGTCCGGCGGACGTGCCGCCGGGGACGATCGCTTCGCTACATTCATGATCGTCTTCCGAGCAGTCAGACCGCGTTCCCCTCACGCACCGAGAGCAGGATCCCGATGACCGAGCCCAGCTCCGCCGTCAGCCGCCGCACCCTGGTGACCGCCATCGGCGCCACGGCCGCCGCACTCGCCGCCGCGC
>NZ_JBHYUU010000147.1:0-21002 GCF_042749955.1 Kitasatospora sp. NPDC059462
GTCGCCGGCCTCGGCCGCGCCGCCGCGGCCCGCGCCGCCGTGCCGGAGGTCGCCGAGGTGCGCGGCGCGGACGGTCCCACCGCCACCGTCTGGCGCGGGCTCGCGCCCGGCGACGGCGGGCCGATGCAGCACCGGCGGCTGGACACCGCGCGGGACGAGCCGGACCGGCTGCCCGGGGTCGGCTACGCCACCCCGTTCGCCTGGGGCCGGTACGGGCTGGTGCTGCCGCGCTACCCGGGAACCCGGGTGCTGCTGGTGCCCCGGCGGGGCCGGGCCGACGACGCCGTGGACGTGGGCGCGCTGTGGCGGGACGGCGAAGGCCCGGCCGCCCGGGCCGGCGACTGGTGGCTGCACCTGCCCGCCGCCGTCCCGGCCGCCCAGCGGGGCGCGGTCGCCGACGACCGGCCCGGCGCCGACCCCGGCGACCGCGCCAGCAACGACCTCACCGACGCCGACGGCAACCGCGTCATCGAGGTCGGCGAACTCACCGTCCGGGTGGGGCGCAAGGCGCTGCACGGCGCCGGTGTGCGCCCCGAGCGGGCCGGCACCGAACACGCCGTCACCATCGAGCACGCCGACGGCGGGGCGTCCGTGGTGATCGCGGCCGACGGCACCATCACGCTCACCGGCAAGAACCTGCGATTCGAGGCACAGGAGACCATCGCGATGAAGGCGGAGAACGTCAAGGTCGCCGTCACCGGGCACATGGACGTGACCGGATGACCGCCGCCTGGAACCTCGCCGTCGGGCCGTCCACCGAGCCGACGCCCACCACCGACCCGACCGCCGGCGGTCCGACCGTCACCGACCCGCCCGTCACCGACCCGCCCGTCACCGACCCGCTCGCCGCCGACCTGCAGCTGCGCGACGGCGACCTCGCCGCCGTCACCGGCCCGGACGCCCTCCTCCAGTCGGTGCGCCTGGCGCTGACCACCGCGCTCGGCACCGACCCGCTGGACCGCGGCTTCGGCTTCGACGGCCTGCGGGTGCTCGCCGAGGAGCGCACCCCCGAACTGGTCCGCGAGCGGATCCGGGTCGCCGTCCTCGCCGTCCTGCGGCGCGACCCCCGGGTGCGGCGCGTGCTCGACGTCCGGGTCGACGACCCGTCCGGCGCCGACCGGGCCCTGGTGGTCGGCGCGGTCCTGGAAACCGACACCGGCGCGGTGCTGCCGGTGACCCTCACCACCGGAGTGCAGCGTGCCTGACCAGTCCCCGTCCGCCCCCTCCTCCCCGTTCTCCCCGTCCGCCCAGCCCGGACCGGCCCCGCAGCCCCAGCCCGGCGAGGACCTCTACGGGGTGACCGACCGCGGCTTCGTGCCCAAGCCGTACGCCCGCCTGGTGACCGAGCGCTTCGAGCTCGCCCGCGAGGTGTTCGGAGCCGACCTCGACCTCGGCCCCGGCTCGGTGATCCGCCGGCTGCTGGAGGTCACCGCGCTGGAGGACACCCGCACCTGGTCGGCCCTCGCCGCCTCCTACGACGACGCCTTCGTCACCACCGCCCACGGCGCGGCGCTCACCGCGCTCGGCGCCGAACTCGGCCTGCCCCGGCCCTACCTGGAGGCGTCCGGCGAGCTGAGGCTGACCCTGCGCGGCACGCCGTCGCTGCCGGTCGTGGTGCCGCGCGGCGTGCGCCTGCTGACCCCGCGCGGCGACGACGTCGCCACCGACGCCCGGGTGGAGCTCTCCGTCCAGCAGCGGCAGGTCACCGTCCCGGTGGTCGCCTTCCGCCCCGGCCCCGAGGGCAACCTCGACCCGGCCCGGCCCGAGCAGCGGATCACCGCCTGGAACCCGCAGGACCCCTGGCGCACCGAGTTCCTCGCCGGACCGGGCAGGGCGGGCGCCGAGATCGAGATCGACGGCGCCGCCGCCCGGCTCACCGGCGGCGAACGCTCCTGGCCCGACGCCCGCTACCGCCGGCTGCTGCTGCGCGCGCCGCGCTCGCTGTGGAACGCCGAGGCGATCCGGCTGGCCGCCGCCATGGTGCCCGGCGTGCGCCAGGTGCAGGTCAGCGACGTCTACGGCGGCCTGGACATCCACCAGTCGATCTTCGGCACGCTCGACGGCAACTTCATCGACCGGCTCTTCGGCGACGAGGCCACCGCGGCGAGCCCGTTCGGCCTGAACGTGCTGGTGGCGCCGACCCCGGGTGCGATCTGGGGCGGCCCCGGCGGCGGGGGCCTGCACGACGCCGTGCGCCGGGCGATCGACGACCTGCGCCCGCTCGGCGTGGTGCCGCGCATCCAGCCCGCCGTGGAGGTCGGGGTGGTGCTCTCCGCCCGGCTGGTACTGCGCGGCTCCACCACCCCGCCCGACCAGCTGAAGGCCCGGCTGCTGACCCGGGTCGCGGAGTACGTCGACGGGCTCGGCCTCGGCGAGGAGGTCCGGCACGCGGCCGTGCTCGCCGCGGTGATGGCCGAGCCCGGGATCGCCGACGTCGTCGACCTCAGGCTGACGAAGTACCCGCCCGCCCTCGCCGCCGCGGCACCGGCCGCCGCCCCCGCCGGCCCCAACCTGAGGCTGGCGGCCGACGAGATCGCCGTGCTCGTCGAGGACCCGAAGGGGCTCACCCAGTGACCGCCTCCCCACCGGCCGGCACGCCGGTCGAGACCCCCGCCGCCGCCCACCGGGCGATGGCGGACCACCTGCCCGCCCCGCTGCGCGCCGCCGTGCGGGACGAACCCGTCCCGCTCACCGTGGCGGACGGCCGCCTCACCGGCCGGCTGCCGGGCACCCCGGGAACCCCAGGCACCCCGGCGACCGCGACCGGCTCCGCACCCGCCCGCCCCCTGGTGCTGGCCGGACCGACCCGCGACCTCGCCGAGCGGGGCCTGCGGCTCACCGCCACCGTCGCGGGCGCCGTCCAACCGCCGCTGCTCGTGCCCCCGTTCACCGAGGCCGACGCGCTGCACCCGCTGCCGCTCGGCGCGGACCGCCGGGCCGGTACCCCGTTCGAGCTGGCCGCCGCCTGGCTCGACGGCGACGGCACCGCCCACCCGCTGAACGCCGCCGAGGCCGCCGCGCTGCTGCGGGTGCGTCACCTGTCCGGCACCACCGCCCGGCTGCTGTACGTACTGGGCGCGCCCAAGACCGAGATCCGCCGCACCGCCCGCCGGATCGCGGCCTCCCGCACCCTGGCCGGAGCGTCCTCCGGCGCGCTCGACGCAATCGGCGCCGACCTGGACGCGCCCCGCTTCGCCGAACGCCTCACCGTGCGCCCGGACGGCGTGGACGTCGCACCGGCCCGCGAGAGCGACGAGGAGTACCGCGCCCGCCTCGCCGTGCTGCGCCCGTGGGCCGTCCCCTCGCCGCAGGGCCTGGCCGGCCTGCTCAACGGCGCGGCGCCGGACGGCGGCGCACTGGCCCGGTTCGCCGTCGCCGCGCCGTTCGCCGTCGAGGACAGCGCCAACGGCCTGGCCATGGCCTTCCGGGTGGTCGCGCCCGGCGGCGAGGCCGACCGGCTCGCGGTGCTCGACCAGGTCCGTGCCGTCCACCTGGTCCAGCCCGGCCCGGACGGCGACGCCGTGCACGCCGCGCGGCCGCAGTCCGCCGACCGCCGGGCCCGCGACGAGCAGCTGCGCGCCGCCCTGCGCACCGGCTGGACCTTCGCCGACCGCGCCGCCCTGCGGCCCGCGCTGGCCCGCGGCCTGGCCGCCGCGCTGGTCCGGCTGGCGGCCTGCCGCAGGGCCCTCGGCGTGACCGCCCCCGGTACCGTGCTGCGGGTCCAGGACCCGGCCGGCGGCAGCCGCTACGAACTCGGCGTCGGCGCCGACCTGACCCCGGTCACCGCCGCCGAACTCGCCGCGCTCGCGGCCCGCGTCCGCACCCCCGGAGCGGCCCCGGACCCGTCCGCCGACCCGGAGACCCGCGCGCTGATCGCCGAACTGCGCCCGCCCGCCGACCCGGCGGACGACCCGGACGGCCGCTGGCTGCTGGCCCCCTGCGGCCTGGCCACCGTGCACCGGCTCGCCGAGGACCGCCTGCTCGTCTCCCACCTGCCGATGCACGGCCTGGCCGTGGACCTCGACGCCGACCTGCTGCGCGCCCGCTACGCCGCCCGGCAGGACGAGCGCACCCACGCCGTGCTCGGCGACGGCCTGGCCGCCGCGTTGCGCGCCTGGGCGGCCGACGGCGCGGGGACGACCGTCCTCGGCGACCGGGCGGCGGCCGTGCAGCGGCTGCGCGCCGAGGCCCAGCAGCTGGGCGCGGCCGACCCGGCGGTCGCCGCGTTCCGCGCCGCCGGCCTGCCCGCGGTCGCCAACCCGCTCCCGGCCGTCGATCAACTGCCGTCGCTCTCCGCCGACCTCTACACCGTGATCACCCTGCCCGGGCAGCTCGGTACCGAGCTGCTCGCGGGCCGGGCCGAGGCGGTCGCCAGGCTGCGCCGGCTGGTCGGTCTGCTGCGCGACCAGTGGCTGGTCTCCGCCCTGCCCGTGGTGCTGGCCCCGGCCGGCGGAACCGGCGCCCGCACGCTCGCCCTGGTGCTCGGCGCCGTCCCGCTGCCGCAGGTCGGCACCAACCTCAACCGCCGCCGGGCGGTGGGCTTCCGCTGGCAGACCGTGCCGCTGCGCGGCTCGCTGACGCTGTCCGCCACCACCGGCCCCGGCACCACGGTGCGCGCCGCCGATGGCGGCGTCGGCGTGGTGGTCGCCCTCGGCTACGCCCGCCGACGGCGCACCGACCCCTACGAGTTCAGCCTCGACCTGCCCGGCGGCACCCTCGGCCACCGCGAGTACGAGGCGCTGATGAACCTGCTCGACCGGGTCCACCCGGCGGGCATCGCCGTCGACACCTCGCCGATCCGGCGCGGCCGGGTGGTGCTGGGCGACGGCCCCGACCCGACCCCGCTCAGCCCCGAACAGTCCCGGCTCTACCGGGACTACCGCCCCGGCCGCGGCCGCCTCGCCGACCGGGTGTTCAAGCCCGTCACCGCGGGCCTCCAGGTGGGCGTCCGTGCCACCGTCCGCGTCGACACCTACCTCAAGCCTCGCAAGGGGGAGAAGCCGTGACCCAGCCCGTACCGCCGATGCAGCGGCCCCGCTACTTCGACTACCAGTTCCTGCGCGCCGACGACTTCGACACCGAGCAGCGCTACCACCGCTCCCGCCGCGAGCTGCTCACCGCGCTGTTCTACAGCCCCGGCGTGGTCTCCGGCCTCACCGTGACCAGCACCGACACCGGCGTCACGGCCGCCGCCGGCTACGCGGTCGACCGGCTGGGCCGGCTGGTCGTGCTGCCGGCCGCGACCGTGGTCCCCGCCCCGGGGGCCGGTGACCTGACCCTGCTGGTCACCGTCCGCTACACCGAACGGGCCACCGACCCGAGCGACGAGACCGGGGTGCCCGGCGAGACCCGGTGGACCGAGGAGCCGAAGGTCGAACTGGTCGGCGCCGCCACCGCCGACCACGTGGTGCTCGGCACCTTCCGCCGGGCCGCCGGCAAGGGCACGTTCACCACCGCGGGCCGGGTCGCGGCCGGTCTGGTGATCCCGGGCCAGTACACCGTGAAGGGCAACCTGACGGCGGAGGGCGACCTCACCGGCGCCAACCTCGCCGCCAAGGACGTCCGGGCCACCGGGGCGATCGTCCCCTCGGTGGGCAACACCGCCGCGAACGGCATCATGTTCCCCCGCGACCCGGGCGGCGGCAACGGCGACGAGGCCTACATCCGGTACTTCCCGTACAGCGGCGAGAACACCCAGCTGGTGATCGGCACCGGCAACGACCCCGACGACCTGATCGACTTCTTCCAGTCGGCCAGGACCCGGCTGCGGATCGGCGGCGGCATGCTGCACACCGGCAAGCTGGACGGCCAGCCCGCCGTGGCCGGCGAGGTGCTCGGCGCACTCGGCTTCCACGGACACGGCGTCCAGCACGCCCAGTTCTCCTTCCGGGCGGGGCGCGGCTTCGAGTTCGTCGACCGCAGCGCCGACTGGCCGTCGCTGGACTACGCCGCCGACAGCAGGCCCTACGCCGACGTCTACGCCCGCAACCTCGGCGTCAACGACGTCCGGGCCGGCGGTGACGTCCACCTGGGCCGGGACAAGACCCTGGTCGGCAGCGGCAACCTGCACCTCGCCGGGCCCGGCAAGACGGTCATCAGCAACCAGTACTTCGGCAGCAGCGGCCTGCTGCACGTCCAGGGCGGGCTGTCGGTCGGCGACTACGAGCCGGCACCCGGCCGGGTCACCTCCTGGGACGCCAACTTCGGGGGCGGCCTCTACCTCGGCGGCACGATCGGCGACTTCGGCAGCGCCGCGATCCGGATGTACAACAACGGCGACATCCGCAGCACCGGGATCGTCTACGCCAAGGAGAAGAAGTTCCTCGTCGACCACCCGCTCGACCCCGAGCGGAAGTACCTGCTGCACACCGCGCTGGAGGGGCCCGAGAACGGCGTCTACCAGCGCGGTGAGGGGCGGCTCGCGGACGGCCGCGCCGTGGTCGAACTCCCCGAGTACTTCGAGGCGCTGACCCTGGCCGAGGGCCGGACGGTGCAGCTCACCCCGGTCTTCGAGGACGACGACGAGCCGCTGTGCGCCCTCGCCGCCTCCCGGGTGCGCGACGGCCGCTTCACCGTCCGCACGGTCGACGGCTCCCCGGCCTCGCACGCCTTCCACTGGGAGGTCAAGGCCGTGCGCGCCGACATCGAGCCGCTGGTGACCGAGGTCGACAAGGCCGAGTTCGACCGCCGGCACGAGGCCCTGGCGAGCGCACCCGCCGGGGAGCCGGCATGACCGCCACCCCCGGGGCGCGCTCCGTCACCGCCGCACCCGGCACCAGGCCCGCCAACGGCGTCTGGGCCGCCGTCACGGTCACCCCGCGCGGCGCCTCCAGACTGCGGGTCGACGGCAGGCCGCTGCTGCTCGGCGCGAGCGGCGCCTTCCACTTCACCTCCGGCAGCGGCGCGCTCGACAGCTCCGTCGGCCTCGACGCCGCCGCCACCCGGCTGCGCTGCGACGGCCGGCCGGTCCTGCTGAGCGGCGACGCCGCGGCCGACGGGTACGGAAACACCCTCACCGCGGCCGACCCCGGCCGCCTGTGGACGGAGCGACGCCCCGCATGATCCCCCAGGTCACCGTACCGATCCGGCTGCGCCTCGACGCGACCGCCGCGGCCGAGGGCTCCTACCGCCCCCGGCTGCGGGCCGCGCTCACCCGGGCCCTGGCCCGGGCCGGCGCCACCGCGCCGGTCGGGGCGGTGACCGCGCCCGGTTTCCGCTGGTCCGGGCCCGGAGCCGCCGACCTCCCGGCCGGCTCCCGCGCTCGCGTCGAGCGCGAAGTCGCCGAACTGATCGCGGAGTTGACGGCCGCCCCGGCGCTGCCCGCGGGGCCCGCCGCCCGGCCCGCCCGCCGCGGCGCCGTGCCACCCGGCTTCAGCCTGCGCCCGCGCTCCTCCTACGACATCGCCGAGGAGGGCCGCCCCGCCGTCTGGCTCACCGAGACGATGACCGTCCGCGAGGCGGCCCGCCGCCTCTACGGGCGCCCGGACGACTGGCGGCTGCTCGTCTACTGGTACAACCGCGACCTCTGGGCCGCCGAGCACGACCTCGCCCACGGCCTGCCCAACGTCGCCGACCGGCCGCTGCCGGCCGGCCTGCGCCTGCGCGTCGAACCCGGACTGCTGCCCGAACCCCTCGGCGCCCGGGTGCAGTCGGCCGCGGCCCGCCGCCGGGCCGGCGAACTCGACCAGAGCGGCGGCGCCGGACTCGTCGTCGAGGGCTCCGACGCCGGCGGGCCGGTCCCGCGCGGCAGCACCGTACGGATCGGGCTGCGCCTGCCCGAGGACGTCTACCCCGTCCGGGTCGAATGGCGGCTGCGCCCCGACCCCGCCTACCGGGCGCTCGCCGGCGGCCTGGTGGACGCCGTCCGGACCGGCCCCTCCGGCCGCCTGACCGGGGCGGAGAACGCCGAACCCCACCGCTGGGACCTTCCCGCCGACGCCGCGGGCCTGCACATCGTCTCCTGCCGGCTCTTCCGCGACGGCGAGTTCTGGCAGGAGATCTGGACGTCCCTGCTGGTGCTCGCCCCCGAGGACCTCGCCCGCGTCCTGCTCCGCTCCGGGGCCGCCGCACCCACCGGCCTCGCCGCGCTGCGCGCCGGACTGCGCAGCGCCTTCGACGAGCGGATGCAGCGGCTGGGCGCACCCGGGGGCGGCGTCGGCGCCGCCCCGTACCTGGTCGCCGAACCGGAGGGCCCGGTGACCCCGGGCAGCGAGGTCCGCTACCAGCTGCTCTGGCCCGACCTCCCCGCGGCGGAGGTGCGGCTGCGCTGGCAGGTCCGCGCCCTCGACCCGCCGGCGCCCGGCGAGCACCGCGGCGAGCTGGGCCGGGGCGCGGCGGCCGTCTCCCCGGGTCTGCTCCGGCCCGACATCCCCACCGGACGGCTCGCCCCCGGCCGGCCCTTCAACGACTTCTGGCTGGTCCGCTGGGCCGACCGGCCCGGGCGCTACGAGATCGGCTGCGAGCTGACCTGGAGCGGGGGCGTGCGCCACGCGGTGCTGGAGCAGCGGGTCGCCGTCGAGCCCGGCAGCCGCCCGGGATCCGCTCCGCAGGGCCCGCGCGCGGCGCGGGGGCAGCTGACCGAGGACCTCGCCTTCGTCGACCTCGCCCTCGCCCGCGGCGAGGCGGTGCCGCTGCGCGCCGCCTGGGTGGCGGGCGAGGGCGAGCCGACCGGCGTCCCGCTCCGGCTGTACGTCACCACCGCCCCCGACGCCCCGGCCGGCGGGGTGCGCCTGCGGATCTGGGACCACTCGCCCTCCGGGCGCCGCCGGTACTACGAAGGCGGCGGCGACACCCCGCAGGAGGCGCTGGACCGGGTGCTCGCCGACCTCGCCCGGGTGCCCTACCCCAAGGGCGTCGTCCTCGCCGAGACCGACGGCTTCACGCTGGCGGGGCGGGACTTCCCGGCGCGCGCCGTCGCGCTGCGCTGCTCCGGAGACATCCCGCTCGCGTCCTTCCTGGCCGGTGCCTCGACGTTCCTGTTCGTCGGCGGCGCCGTCCTGTCGATCGCCGGCGCCCCGTACGCCGGTGCCCCGCTGATCGCGCTGTCGCAGGCCGGCGGGGCCGCGGCGGCCGTCGTACGACTGCGCGACCGGGCCGTGTCGGGGGACCTCCGGGCGGACGAGCAGACCCTGCTGGACGCCCTGGACCTCGGCGGCAACCTCACCGGGGCCGTCGGCCGGGGCGCGAAGGTGCTGCGGATCACCAAGGGGGCCGGGGCGCTGGACTTCGTCGCCCGGGTGGACGGCGCCCTCGGGAACGTCCAACTGGTGGTCACCCACCTGGACCTGGCCCGCCGCCTGGACGCGGCCGTGGCGAGCGGCGAGCGCCGGGAGGTCCTCGGCGTGCTGGTCGAGGCGGCCGCCTCCGGCGCCCTGCTGAAGCTGGGCGCGCCGGCCGAGGGCGCGGCGGAGGACGGGAGCGCCGCCGCCGGGGGCGACCCGGTCGTGCTGCGGCACGCCACCGTCGACCCGCGCTTCGTCGCGGCGCTTCCCGCCGAACTGCGTGACACCGTCGAGGTGCTGGAGGACGGCGGGCGGACCGTCCAGGTCCGGCACGCCTACGACCGGCGGGGCCGGGCCCGGATGTGGATCGCCGCCGGGCCGGACGCCACCCCCGAGGACGCCGCGCACCACCGGGCCGCGATCCGCGAGGTCCAGGCCTCCCGGGGCCTGCGCGGGGGCCTGCGGACCCTCGCCGAGCAGGCCGGCGCCCTGGTCACCGGCGCGTTCGTCCCGGTGCCCGGCACCAGGGCCTGGGACGCCGCGCGGGAGATCGAGAAGCTGACGTCGATGATCGCCGCCGAACGCGGCCGCCGCCGTCCGGACCGGGCGAGGATCGCCGACCTGAAGGAGCAACTCGCCGAGCACCGGCAGGTGCTGGCCGAGCGGAGCACCGAGCAGGGCGGCGTGATCGCCGCCGAGGACCGGCGCCGGCGCAAGCGCGGCGAGGAGCCGGTCCGCCTGGACCCGGCCGGCCAGACCCGGGCGGCGGAGAAGGTGCAGCGCACGGACCGGGCGCTGGCCCTCTCGGCGGTCGCGACCTCGGAGCAGACGGCCGCCGCCGACGCGGCCGGCCGGCGGCTGGCCGCCCGGGCCGGGGCGCGCCCGCCCCGCCCCGCCGCGCTGGACCGGTGGTTCGGCCGGGTCAGCGCGCTCCCGCACGAGCGGCGCATCGCCGAACTCGAAGCCCTGCTGGCGCAGAGCGGCGGACGTCCGGCGCCGGAACGGGAGTACCTGGGCTGGCTGCTGGACTCCTGGGAGCTGCGGTACGAGGCCGAGGAGGCCGGTGGCGCCGTCCGGGCCGGCGGGGGAGAGGAGTCCAACCTCCGCACCCTGCGCGAGGCCGGCGCGGAGGAGGTGCGCGAGAAGAGCCGGCCGCTGATCGAGGTGATGCGCATCAAGGGGCCGAACTACCGCGACCGGAGCCGGATCGACTTCGACGAGGTGACAGGCCGCACGGCCTGGCAGGCCAGGGTGGCCCGGGCGGTCGCGGAGAAGACGGAGCTGCCGACGCTGGACACCGACCACCTGGTGGCCCTCGACCGGATCACCAAGCTGGACGAGCTCGTCCCGGTGCTGCGGCTCTACCTGGCGGCCTCGCCCGGGGTCCGGGCGGAGCTGTACGAGCACCTCAAGGGCCTCGGCGACCACGAGGACAACCTGCGCCGGATGGACGGCCCCGCCAACCGCAGCAAGAACAACCGCAGCTGGCACGACATCGGCTACGACGACGCGGCCCGCTACGGCTACACCCCGAAGCAGGTGAACGAGATGCGGGCACTGGAGGACACCGCGATGGCCGCCGTCCTGCGCCGGATCGAGAAGCTGCGGACGGACTACACGGCCCGGGTGCACGGCGCCGGGCGCTGACGGCCGGCCCGCTGCACGCCCGCTGCACGCCCGTTGCACGCGGGCTGCACGGGCCGGCCGCCAGGCTCGGAGCAGCACGGACGCGGGCCGGGGGACGGCCCGCGCAGCACGGAACGACGAGGGGGAACGGCCATGAAGTTCGTCAGTCGCGCCGAGTGGGGCGCCCGGGCGGCCCGCAACGGCCACCCGGCGGTGCCGGCCAACCAGGGCGTCAAGGTCCACTACCTGGGCGGCCCGTACAGCGCCGACGAGCACGGCACCTGCGCGGGGTACCTGCGCAAGGTCCAGAACAGCCACATGGACGGCAACGGCTGGTCGGACTTCGCGTACAACCTCGCGGTCTGCGAGCACGGCTACGTCTTCGAGGGCCGTGGCCGGAACGCGCAGAACGCGGCCAACGGCACCACCACGCTCAACCGCAACCACTTCGCCGTGCTCGCCCTCGTCGGCGACACCGGCCTCACCAGCCCGACCGCCGAGCAGGTCACGGGCCTGCGGGACGCCATCGCCTACCTGCGGGCCAACGGCGCCGGCCGGGAGATCCGCGGTCACCGGGACGGCTACGCCACCGAGTGCCCGGGCGGTTCGCTCTACCAGCTGGTCACCTCGGGCGCGCTGGACCCGGGCGCGGGTTCCGGCCCGGGCGGCGGCACCGGCACGGCCGGCGGCCCGGCGCCGTTCCCGGGGGCGGACTGGTTCCGCTCCGCCCCGCGCAGCCCGCTGATCACCGCGATGGGCCGCCGCCTGGTGGAGGAGGGCTGCGGCGCCTACCAGCAGGGACCGGGCCCGCAGTGGGGCGAGGCCGACCGCCAGAGCTACGCCCGCTGGCAGCGCAAGCTCGGCCACACGGGCGCCGACGCGGACGGCTGGCCCGGCGCCTCGTCCTGGGCGCGCCTGCGCGTCCCCAAGCCCTGACGCCCCGGCGTCCTGACATCCGGCATCCTGACGCCCCGGCACCCCGGGCCCGTCGCCCGCACCCCGGGCGGCGGGCCCGCCGTCGTCCGGGGCGCGGCCCGCCCGCCCGCGCGCCTCAGTCCTCCGGGAGGTGCGCGAGCATCCGCTCCATGCCGCCGATCCAGTTGGCGCGCAGCGCCGTGATGGCGCCCGGCAGGTCGTCCGCCAGCAGCCGGCGGGCGATCTCGCAGTGTTCCGCAGACTCGCGGGCCACCGGCTCGTCCTCGGCGACGACCAGGTTCTCGTAGCGCCGCATCCCGGCCTTGACCCGGGTGAGCAGGTCCAGCAGGCGCTCGTTGGAGCAGCCGCTGAGCAGCAGCCCGTGCCATTCGTCGTCCCGCCGGTCGACCGTGGAGTGCGCCGCCACCTGGTCGGGAAACCCCTGGGCGAGGTCCAGCAGCCGGGGGGCGATGGCCCGCAGGTGCTCCGGGTCGGAGGACTCCAGCGCCAGGGACTCCAGGGCCGCGACGATCGCGACCAGTTCGCGGAACTCCTTGCGGCTGACCGGCGCGAACCGGAAGCCGCGGCCCTGGCTGCTCTCCAGCACGCCCTCGCCCGCCAGCGCGATCAGCGCCTCGCGCAGCGGGGTGCGGCTGACACCGAGTTCGGCGGCCAGTACGGCCTCGTTGACATCGGTCCCCGCCGCGAACTCGCCGCGGGTGAGCCGGTCCATCAGCTCGTCGCGGATCTGCTCGCGCAGCGGACGGCGCTCGATCGCCATCACGTCCCCCTGACCTCCGGACGGGCCGTCCGGATCGATGCACACCTCTTGACCCGGTCCAGTGTACTGCACTATGCATTTTGAATACAAAATGCGGGACGACGTGGAGACGGGTTTTCCGGGGTGCTCCGACCCCGGGGGAGGCGGGAGGCGCAGCATGGGCCTGACACGGGTGCCGGGTCTGCTGTTCGGCGGTGACTACAACCCCGAGCAGTGGCCCGAGGAGGTGTGGCAGGAGGACGTCCGGCTGATGGCCGAGGCCGGCGTCAACCTCGTCACGGTCGCGGTCTTCTCCTGGTCGCGGCTCGAACCGGGGCCCGGCAGCTACGACTTCGGCTGGCTCGACCGCGTGCTGGACCTGCTGCACGCCCACGGCATCGCCGTCGACCTCGCCACCGCCACCGCGACCCCGCCGCCCTGGCTGGTCCGCGCCCACCCGGAGGTCCAGCCCGTCGACGCCGCCGGCACCCGGCTGGAGTTCGGCTCGCGCCAGGGCTACTGCCCCTCCTCCCCGGTGTTCCGCGCCGCCACCGTCCGGCTCGCCCGCGCGATGGCCGAGCGCTACCGCGACCACCCGGCGCTGGTGATGTGGCACGTGAGCAACGAGTACGCCGACCACACCGCCGAGTGCTTCTGCGAGGAGTCCGCCCGCGACTTCCGCCGCTGGCTCCAGCGCCGCCACCGCTCCCTGGACGGCCTCAACACGGCCTGGGGGACGTCCTGCTGGGGCCAGCACTACACCGACTGGACGCAGGTCGAGCCGCCCCGCAAGGCGCCCGGCCCGGTCAACCCGGCGCAGCTGCTGGACTGGCGGCGCTTCTCCAGCGACGCGCTGCTCGCCTGCTTCGAGGCGGAGCGCGCCGTCCTCAAGGAGGTCACCCCGGACGTCCCGGTGACCACCAACTTCATGAGCGTGCTGCGCGACCTCGACTACTGGAGCTGGGCCGCCGCCGAGGACGTCGTCACCGACGACGCCTACCCGGACCCGGCCGACCCGCGCGCCGCGGTGAAGGCCGCGCTCAGCTACGACCTGATGCGCTCGCTGAAGCAGCAGCCCTGGCTGCTGCTGGAGTCCGCGCCGAGCGCGGTCAGCTGGCGCCAGGTCAACGTGCCCAAGGACCCGGGCGTGATGCGCCTGCACAGCCTCCAGGCGCTCGCCCACGGCTCGGACGGCGTGATGTTCTTCCAGTGGCGCCAGGCCCGGTACGGCCCGGAGAAGTTCCACTCGGCGATGCTGCCGCACGGCGGCACCGGCACCCGCCAGTGGCGCGAGACGCTGGCGCTCGGCGCGGACGTCCGGCGGCTGGCCGCGGTGGCCGGCACCGGGACCCGGGCCGAGGTCGCGCTGCTGCTGGACTGGGACAGCTGGTGGGGGCTGGAGGCGCCCGAGTCGATGCCCTCCGACCGGCTGCGGCTGCACGAGCTGCTGCTCTCCTGGTACGCGCCGCTGCACGAGCGGGGCGTCGCCGTCGACCTGGCCCCGCCGGGGCGCGACCTCTCCGGGTACCGGCTGGTGATCGCCCCCAACCTCTACCTGTGCACCGCCGGGCACGCCGCCGCGCTGGCCGCCTTCCCCGGGCAGCTGGTGGTCGGCCCGTTCAGCGGCGTGGTCGACGCCGCGGACCAGGTGCACCCCGGCGGCGCGCCCGGCCCGCTGCGCGACCTGCTCGGGGTGCGCGTCGAGGAGTGGCGCCCGCTGCCGGACGGCGCCGTCCAGGAGGTCGTCACCACGGACGGCACCCGGCTGCTCGCCCGCACCTGGACCGAGTGGCTGGAGACCGCCGGGGACACCGAGGTGCTGGCGCGCTACCGGGGCGGCCCGCTGCACGGCCGCCCGGCCGTCACCCGGCGCGCCGCCGCCACCTACGTCAGCTGCCTGCCCGAGGACCCGGCCCCGCTGCTGGACGCCGTGCTGGCCGCCGCCGGTGTCACCGGCGTCACCGGGGCCGGCCTGCCGGCCGGTGTCGAGGCCTGCCGTCGCGGGCGCCACCTCTTCCTGCTCAACCACGGCACGCAGCCCGCCGCCGTCGAGCTGCCCGCGGACACCGCGTTCACCGACCTGCTGACCGGCCGCGCGCTGCCCGGCGGCCCGGTGACCGTCGCCCCGGGCGACGCCGTCGTCCTCGAAGCCCGACCGACCACGCCCCGACCGACCACCCCCCGACCGACCACGCCCTGAACCGGCGCCGTCCCGACCGATGACGCCCCGACCGACCACGCCCTGAGGAGTGCGCGTGTCCCACCCCTACATCCCCAACGCGGGGCCCGAGACGCGGGCGGCGATGCTCGCCGAGATCGGCGCCCCCGACGTCGCGGAGTTCTACCGCGACATCCCCGCCGACCTGCGCCTGGACCGCCCGCTCGACCTGCCCGAGCCGTTCGCCGACGAGCAGGGCCTCACCCGGCACCTGCGCGGCCTGCTGGCGCGCAACACCGACCCCGCCGCGCTGCTGAGCTTCCTCGGCCACGGCTGCTACCCGCACTACGTCCCGGCGGTCTGCGACGAGGTCAACGGCCGCGGCGAGTTCCTCACCGCCTACGCCGGCGAGCCCTACGAGGACCACGGCCGCTTCCAGGCGCTCTTCGAGTACGTCTCGATGATGGCCGAGCTGCTGGAGATGGACGTCGTCAACGTCCCCACCTACGACGGCTACCAGGCGGCCGGCACGGCGCTGCGGATGGCCGCCCGCCGCACCGGCCGCTCCCGGGTGATGGTCAGCGGGGCGCTCGCCGCCGACAAGCTGGCCAAGATCCGCGACTACCTCGCCCCGGACGTCGAGGTGCTGCTCGCCCCGGTCGCGGCCTCCGGCGAGACGGGCGAGGTCCGCCTCGACGAGACCTTCGCGGCCCTGTACCTGGAGACGCCCACCGTGCACGGGGTCGTCGAGACCCGCGGCCGTGAACTCGCCGACCTGGCGCACGGCGTGGGCGCGCTGCTGGTGGTCGGCACCGACCCGATCTCGCTCGGCGTGCTCGCCCCGCCCGCCTCCTACGGCGCCGACCTGGTCTGCGGGGACATCCAGTCGCTCGGCATGCACCCCCAGTACGGCGGCGGGCAGGCCGGGTTCATCGCGAGCCACGACGACGAGCGGCTGGTCGCCGAGTTCCCGTCCCGGCTGTTCGGCATCGCCCCGACCGCCGTCCCCAGCGAGTACGGCTTCGGCGACGTCTTCTACGACCGCACCTCCTTCGCGCTGCGCGAGGAGGGCAAGGAGTGGGTGGGCACCGCGGCCGCCCTGTGGGGCATCACGGCCGGCGTCTACCTGGCGCTGATGGGCCCGCAGGGCATGCGGGAGGTCGGTGAGACGATCCTCGCCCGTACCCGGTACGCGATGGGCGCGCTGGCCGCCGCCGGCGCCGTGGTGCGCCACCAGGACGCCCTGCACTTCCGGGAGTTCGCCGTCGAGGTGCCGGACGCCGACGCGCTGCTCGACGCCCTGCGCGGGCGCGGCATCCTCGGCGGGGTGCGGCTCGGACCCCGGGAGGTCCTGGTCTGCGTCACCGAACAGCACTCCATCGCCGACATCGACACCCTCGCGGCGGCCTTCGGGGACGCCCTTTCCACGCCCGGAGGAGCCCGGTGAGCACGCACGAAGCCCCCGAACCGTTCGCCACCCTGCCCGTGGCGCCGAAGCCGGCCCTGCGCCGCTTCCACCAGGCCCGCTGGGACGAGGAGATCGTCTTCGAGCTGTCCCGCCCGGGCCGGCGCGGCGTGGGCGTGCCCGCCCCGGGCGCGCCGGCCGTCGAGCTGCCCGAGGGCGTCGCCCGCCGCACCCCGCCCGCGCTGCCCGAGCTGTCCCAGAACCAGGTGGTCCGGCACTACCTGAGGCTCTCCCAGGAGACCCTGGGCGCCGACTTCAACATCGACGTCGGCCAGGGCACCTGCACCATGAAGTACAGCCCCAAGGTCAACGACTCCTTCGCCCGCGACCCGCGGGTGGCCGCCCTGCACCCGCTGCAGCCCGAGTCCACCGTGCAGGGCGTGCTGGAGATCTACTGGCGGCTGGAGCAGATCCTCAAGGAGATCTCCGGGATGGCCCGGGTCTCGCTGCAGCCCGGCGCCGGCTCCGCCGCGATCTACGCCAACATCGCCATGATCCGCGCCTACCACGCCGCCCGCGGCGAGGGCGAGCAGCGCGACCAGGTGATCACCACGATGTTCTCCCACCCGTCGAACGCGGCCTGCGCCAAGGTCGCCGGGTACGAGGTGATCACCCTGATGCCGGACGCCGAGGGCAACCCCGACATCGAGGCGCTGCGCGCCGCCGTCGGCCCGCGCACCGCCGCCCTGACGATCACCAACCCGGAGGACACCGGGATCTTCAACCCCCGGATCCGCGAGTTCGTCGACCTGGTGCACACGGCGGGCGGCCTCGCCTGCTACGACCAGGCCAACGCCAACGGCATCCTCGGCATCACCCGGGCCCGGGACGCCGGCTTCGACCTGTGCCACTTCAACCTGCACAAGACCTTCTCCACCCCGCACGCCTGCGGCGGTCCGGCGGCCGGGGCGTGCGGCGTCTCCGAGGCGCTGGTGCCGTTCCTGCCCGGGCCGGTGGTCGACCGCGCGGGGGACGCCTTCACCCTCACCGCCCCCGAGCGCTCGGTCGGCAAGATCCGGCCCTTCCTCGGCGTCACGCCCAACGTGGTGCGGGCCTACGCCTGGGTGATGGCGCTGGGCGCGCGGGGTCTGCGTGAGGTCGCCGAGACGGCCGTGCTCAACAACAACTACCTGCTGGCCAAGGTCGCCCGGATCCCCGGCGCCTCGGTGCCGTGGGCCGGGCGCCGCCGGGTCGAGCAGGTCCGCTACTCCTGGCAGCAGCTCGCCGAGGAGACCGGCGTGCACTCGGAGGAGATCGGCATCCGGGCGGCGGACTTCGGGGTCCACTACTGGACCAGCCACCACCCGTACGTGGTGCCCGAGCCGTTCACCCTGGAGCCGACCGAGTCCTACTCCCGCGAGGACCTCGACGAGTACGCGGCGATCCTCGCCCATGTCGCCGACGAGGCCCGCAAGGACCCGGAGTTCGTCCGCGGCGCCCCCTACCGGCAGACCGTGCACAAGACCGACCCGGCCGCCCTGGACGACCCGGCCCAGTGGTCGCCCAGCTGGCGCGCCTACCTGCGCAAGCACGGCGCGAAGCGGCCGGGATGATCGTCGGCCTGATCGTGAACCCGGTCGCGGGCCTCGGCGGCGCCGTCGCCCTCAAGGGCAGCGACGGGCCCCAGGTCCAGGCCAGGGCGCTGGAACTGGGCGCCGTCCCCCGGGCCCGGGCCCGCGCCGCCGCCGCGCTGCGCGCCCTGCACGCCCGCCGCCCGGACGCCCTGGTCCGTACGGTGGCGGGGCCGATGGGGGAGGACAGCGCGCTCGCGGCGGGCGTGCGCTTCGAGGTCGCCCACCGGCCGGGGCCGGCGGGAAGGGGCCGGGCGGCGACCGGCCCGGCCGACACCCGGGCGGCGGTGGCGGCGCTCGGCGTGGTGGACCTGCTGCTGTTCGCGGGCGGCGACGGCACGGCGCGCGACGTTCTGGACGCCGGGCCGCGCCCGCCGGTGCTCGGGGTGCCGGCCGGGGTGAAGGTCTACTCGGGCTGCTTCGCGGTCAGCCCGGCCGCGGCGGGCGCGGCGGCCGCCGCCTTCGACGGGCGGACCGCGGAGGCGGAGGTCGTCGACCTCGACGAGGAGGCCCACCGCGCGGGCGGCGTCGGCGCCCGGCTGTACGGGACGCTGCGGGTGCCGGCCGGGCGGGCCCGGCTGAGCGGGCGCAAGACCGGCTCCTCGGCGGCGCCGCCGGGCTCCGCGGAGTCGATCGCCCGGGCGGTGGTGGCGGCCATGCGGCCGGGCACCGCGTACGCGCTCGGGCCCGGCGCGACCACCCTCGCCGTCGGGCGGGCGCTCGGCCTGGAGCTGACGCCGCTGGGCGTGGACGTCGTGCGGGACGGCGCCGTGCTCGCCCGTGACGTCACGGAGCAGCGGCTGCTCACCCTTGCCATGTCACAGGTGACGCATGGCGTGTTGTCGGTGATCGGCGGCCAGGGCTTCGTGATCGGGCGCGGCAACCAGCAGTTCAGCCCCCGGGTGCTGGACGCGCTCGCCGGGATCGTCGTGCTCGCCACCCAGCAGAAGCTCGCCGCGCTCGGCGGGCGGCCGCTGCTGGTCGACAGCGGCGACCCGCTGGCCGACGCCGCGCTCGCCGGCCACGTCCGGGTGGTCACCGGACACCGTGAATCCGTGCTGTACCGCATCCAGTCCGCGAGCGAGGAGCTCCCATGAACCACCCCACCCCCTCCCAGCACACCCTGCGCGGCAAGGTCGCCGTCGTCACCGGCGGTGCCTCCGGCATCGGCCGGGCCACCGCCCGGCTGTTCGCCGCCGAGGGCGCCGCCGTGGTCGTCGCCGACCTCGCGGACGCCGGGGAGGTCGTCCGCGAGATCGAGGCGGCGGGCGGCCGGGCGGTCGCGGTGTGCGCCGACGTCTCCTCCGAGACCGACTGCGAACGGATCGTGACCATCGCCGTGGAGACCTACGGCGCCCTGCACGTGCTGTTCAACAACGCCGGCATCATCCGCCGCCGGACCGCGCTGGAGATCTCCGCCGACGAGTGGGACCGCGTGATGGCGGTCAACGTCCGCTCGGTCTACCTGATGTGCCGCTTCGCCGTCCCGGCGATGACGGAGGGCGGCTCGATCATCAACACCGGCTCCGGCTGGGGGCTGAAGGGCGGTGCCAACGCGCTCTCCTACTGCGCCTCCAAGGCGGCGGTGGTCAACATGACGCGCGCCCTGGCGATCGACCACGCCGCCGCCGGGATCCGGGTCAACTCGGTCAACCCGGGCGACACCATGACGCCGATGCTCCGCGACGAGGCGCGCCAGCTCCAGGAGGAGTGGGCGGCCTTCGAGAAGGACGCCGCCGACCGGCCGATGGGCCGGGCCGGCTCGCCGGAGGAGATCGCCGCCGCCGTGCTGTTCCTGGCCGGCGACGCCAGTAGCTACATGACCGGCTCCGCCCTCGTCGTCGACGGCGGCGGCCTCGCCTGACCCCGGTACCCGCACGTCCCCCACCCCCCGTCCACCCGCGCCCACCCTCACCCCCCACCCTCACGAAAGCCCAGGAGGCATCCGATGTCCGCTCTCACCAGAAGGACAGCCCTGGTCGCCGCCGCGACCGCGCTGGCCGCCACCGTCACCGCGTGCAGCGGCACCAACGGCGCCGGTGGCGCCGGCGGCGGCTCGGCCGACGGCGGCAAGGTCACCCTCCGCTGGTCGACCTGGGGCTCGGCCGAGGACACGGCGGTCTTCAAGGCCTTCACCGACGAGTTCGCCAGGAAACACCCCGACATCACCCTCAAGCTGGAGCAGGTCGCCTCCTACGAGGACTACCACCCCAAGCTGCTCACCCAGCTCACCTCCAGGACCGCCCCCGACGTCCTCTACGTCGGCGACGACTACATCGGCAAGCTCGTCTCCGACGGCGTGCTCGCCCCGCTGGACGAACGGCTCGCCGGACCGGACAGCCACAGCAAGCCGGCCGACTTCTTCGAGGGCATCTACGGCGGCGCCAAGAAGGACGGCGTCACCTACGGCGTCCCCAACGACACCAACCCCGAGGTCCTCTGGTTCGACAAGAAGGCGCTCGCCGCCGCCGGCATCACCGAGGACCCGGCCGCGCTCGACGAGGCCGGGCAGTGGACCATGGCCAAGTTCCGGGAGATGAACGCCAAGCTCAAGGCGGCGGACCGGATCGGGACGATCTTCTGGAACTGGTACGGCGCCAACTACAGCATGGTCAACGGCTTCGGCGGCAAGGTGTGGGACGGCGGGAAGTTCGTCGCGACCACCGACCCGAAGACCCGCCAGGCGCTGAAGACCCTCGCCGACGGCTACCGGGACAAGACCTTCGCCTCGGCCGACCTGCTGCCCGAGGGCAACGGCGCGGCCACCCAGTTCATCAAGCACAAGGCCGGCTTCTACGCCGGCGGCCGCTGGGTGATCGAGGGCATCGACAAGGGCGGCGACCGCGAGGGCTACGACGTCGTGCCGTTCCCCTCGGAGTCCGGGCAGCCGATCCCGGGCGCCGTCGCCGCCTCGTACCTGACGATCAACAAGGACAGCAAGCACCAGAAGGAGGCCTTCGCCTTCCTGACCGAGTTCGTCAGCAAGGAGGGCCAGCAGCTGCGGCTCAAGGGCGGCAGCGCCGTCCCCTCCGTCCGCGGCGCCGAGAACCTCGTCACCGACGGCAACTACCCGCCGCACGCCAGGACCTTCCTCGACGTGCGCGACCGGGGCTTCGCCAACTACCCGGACGAGGTCGCCGTCCCCGGCCTGACCAAGGCCATCAACGACCAGCTGATGAAGATCTGGGAGGGCAAGGTCGGCTTCGACGAGGGCATGACCCAGCTCCAGACCCTGGTCGACGGCATGAAGGGCAAGCAGGGGTGAGCGCCGTGACCCAGGCGGCGG